>CAMOUE010000204.1 GCA_946626265.1 uncultured Eggerthellaceae bacterium
AGGAAGCTTGATCACGCGCTCGCACTGGTGCGGCAGCGGGATGAGGCCGAGGACGACGCCCTCGGCGGCGCTCGCCTTGTCGGCCTTGGATTTCTTCTTCTTGGCGGTCTGGTCGGCCTCGTCGTCGAGGCGCACGAGTATGTAGAGCTTGCCGTTCTCCAGATGGGGGAACGGGTGGCGGGAGTTGATGATCTGCGGTGACAGGAACGGCTCGATGTTGTGCTTGACGAGACCGGAGAGGTAGTTGCGCTGCTCGTCGGAGAGGTCCTCGGGCCTCAGGTGGCGCACTCCCTGCTTCGCGAGCGAGCCGCGCACGTGCTCGTAGTAGCTCTCCTGGATGGGGTAGAGCTCTGCGCACCGCTCGTGGATGGCCCTGATCTGCTCCTTCGGCGTCATGCCGGTCTTCGACTCGCGCAGCGGCGGCTTGATGTAGGACAGGTCCGTGAGGCTGCCGACGCGTACCATGAAGAACTCCTGGAGGTTGCTCCAGAAGATGGAGATGAAGTTCAGGCGATCGAGCAGGGGCACCGATTCGTCGGCGCCTTGGTCGAGCACGCGCTCGTTGAACGTGAGCCACGAGAGCTCGCGGTTCTGCATGAAGAAGCTCGTCGAGCTGTCGAAGTCGACGGTTTTCTGCCCGTCCTCGACATCGGCCTCGCGTGCAGGCTCTGCGGCCTCGTCGGACGCGGCCTGCCCGGTCAAGTCCGTTTCGCGAGGAGATTCTTCAAGGTCCGCCGGGCCCTCGTGGGGAGGGTTGATCTGTTCGCTCATGAAATACCCCTATCATTGAATAAAAGTTCTTTGCTCGCATCATCAACTATACCTCAAGGGGTCGTGCCGTGCCATTCCCGCGCGATGTCGCATCTGCGCTTATTGCATGGCAGGCCGGCCGCATCCTCCGTCCATGCGGTATGATTCGTCCTGACGAAAAAAAGGAGGGTTCCATGCTCGAACTTGTCGATTTCGACGCCGAGAAAATGACGAAAGAAGAATTCAAGCCACAGTACAAGGAGCTCATAAGCAGGCTCGTTGTGCTCCAGCAGAAGGCCCGCGCCGCCGGCGTGGGCGTCGTCGTGCTGTTCGAGGGCTGGGGCGGTGCCGGCAAGGGGAGCCGCATTTCCGACCTCATGTACGAGCTCGACGCACGTGCGACGAGCGTCTACGTGACGGAGGACTTCGACATGGACGCCGCCGCCGTGTTCCCGGGCCGCGATTGGGGCGTGTCGGACTTCTTCCCCGTCATGCAGCAGTTCTGGAAGGCGCTCGGGGAGCGCGGGACCATCACGTTCTACGACCGCGGGTGGTACGCCGCAGGCATCGACCAGGCCCTGTTCGAGCTGACGAACGGCGATAGGGAGGAAGCCGTCAGGAAGTTCGCGAAAAGGGGCGGCGCCGGCGAGGACTGGGCGGCCATCGCCCGGGACGAGTTCCACGGCAACGTCGTGGCCAGCTACCAGCGCATCGCTCACAACTTCGAGCGGATGCTCGTAGACGACGGCTACATCGTGATCAAGCTGTTCGTGCACGTGAGCAAGAGCGCCCAGAAGAAGCGTCTCAAGCGCATGCACGACAACCCGAGCACGTCGTGGCGCGTCCCCGAGGAGAAGCTCGCGCAGGTCAAGTACTACGACGACGCCTACGTGCTCTACGACCAGCTCCTCGAGCGCACGAATTTCGACTTCGCCCCGTGGAGGGTCGTGAACGGCGAGGACAGGCGCGCCGCAAACCTCCAGATCGCCGCGACGATTGCCGACGCCATCGAGGCGGCCCTCGAATCGGGTCCCGACGAGGCCGCCGAGGCCGCGAAGGCGAAGGCCGCCGAGAACTCGGCGCGCGCGAACGCGGCGGTTGCCGAAGGCGGCGCCGAGGGCAAGGAAGCTGACGACCCCGATGCCGTGCTCGCCGCCGCGGAGGCGGAGGCGGCGTTGCAGAAGTCGCAGGCGCCGCGCGCGTCCAATTTCATCATCATGGCAGGTTACCCGCAGATCGACCACGGCAAGGAGAAGCCGCGCATAGAGTCGGTCGACGAGTACCGCGCCCGGCTGAAGAAGGAGCAGGCGCGTTTCTACGAGCTCGAGCTCGAGATGTACCGCAAGCGCGTGCCGCTCATGCTCATGTACGAGGGCTGGGACGCCGCGGGCAAGGGCGGCAACATCAAGCGCATCGCGCAGGCGATCGACGCGCGCGCCTACACCGTGTTTCCGAGCCCCGCGCCCACGAAGCCCGAGCTGCTCCATCCCCATCTCTGGCGCTACTGGATCCGCCTTCCCAAGGCGGGGCACGTGGCCATCTACGACCGCAGCTGGTACGGTCGCGTGCTCGTCGAGCGCGTGGAGGGCTTCGCGAGCCCCGAGCAATGGTCGCGCGCCTACGACGAGATCAACGGCTTCGAACACGAGCTCATCCAGTGGGGCGCCGTCCTGCTGAAGTTTTGGGTCGACATCACGCCCGCCGAGCAGCTGCGCCGGTTCGAGGCGCGTCAGAACGACCCGACGAAGATATGGAAGATCACGGAGGAGGACTGGCGCAACCGCGACAAGTACCCCCAGTACAAGCAAGCCGTCGACGACATGTTCCGCTTGACGTCGACGACGTTCGCGCCGTGGACCGTGCTCGAGAGCGACGACAAGCTCTACGCGCGCATCCAGGCGCTCGAGACGATCAACGAAGCGCTCGAGCGGCGACTGCACCGCAGCTAGTGCGAAGACGGCAAGCATGTCCGGAAACGGTGTGACAAGGTCGGGCCGCGACGGCGCGAGCGCGAGCCCGCGTCGGGGCGGCCGCGGGTACAAGGTGATCTTCGTCGTCGCCTGCATCGTGCTCGCGGCGTCGCTCGCGACGCTCGGTGCGATGGCGTTCAGCTACTGGCAAGGACAGCAGAAGTACCGCGACATCGCCGACTTGTCGCAGTTCGACCCGGAGGGGCTCGAGGACGACCTCGACAACGTCCACATCGACTGGGACGCGCTCACGGCGGCGAACCCCGATACCGTCGGCTGGATCTACGTTCCGAACACGACCGTGAACTACCCGATCGTGCAGGGCGGTGACAACAACTACTACCTGTACCACGATTTCGACGGCAACGAGGGATGGCTCGCGGAGATCGGCTCGGTGTTCCTGGATTCGGAGAACTCTCCCGAATGGGACGACCAGTCCGTCTTCGTATACGGGCACCATCTCAACGACGGGTCCATGTTCGCCCCGATCGCCCAGATCGACTCGCAGGAGCGGTTCGACGAGTGCCGCACGGTGTACATCATGACGCCCCACGGCAACGCCAAGCTGCGCTCGTACTCGTACGTGCACTTTCCGGGCTACGCGCCGTTCGTCGAGCTGACGTTCGACACGAGGGAGAAGTTCACCGAGTACATCCAGGACAAGATGGACAGAAGCGAGTACGATCCCGGCGATGTCCCCGAGGCGTCGCGGATCGGCCAGTCGGTGGCGCTTTCCACATGCGACAATTCGTATGTGGAAGACGGCAGGTACGTCATGTTCTGCTACGTCGAGAAGACGACGGCGGCGGGCCTGTCGGGCGACGTCG
>CAMOUE010000205.1 GCA_946626265.1 uncultured Eggerthellaceae bacterium
CCAAGCTCGCTTCGAGCACGGCGAGACGCCGACGAAGGAGTCAGTTCAAGGCCGCAGGTAGCGGCAGAAAAGGAGGACCAGAAATGCCTAAGCTCAGCAAGCCGTGGAAGGACATCGAGGAAATGAGCGGCGGGTTCTCGGACGTACGCTTGTCACGAGCTCTTAGCCGAAGAACACGCCGATCTCGCGCTCGGCCGACTCGGGAGAATCGGAGCCGTGGATGACGTTCTCGTCCATGGTCAGGCCGAAGTCGCCGCGGATGGTGCCGGGGGCGGCATCCGCCGGGTTCGTGGCGCCCATGAGGGTGCGCACCTTCGAGACCGCGCCCTCGCCGGAAACGACCATCTTCACAACCGGACCGCTGGTCACATAGGCGATGAGGCCATCGTAGAACGGCTTGCCCTCGTGCTCGGCGTAGTTGGCCTTGGCCTGCTCGGGGGTGACCATTTCCAGGCGCATTTCCTCGATCTTCAGGCCCGCGCGCTCGAAGCGGTTCACGATCTCGCCGATATGACCGTTGCGCACGCCGTCGGGCTTGATCATCGTGTAGGTCTTCTGAATTGCCATGCTTGTTTTCCTTTCTATTGCCTTCACGCAAGGAGCCCGCCCGGGCTCCTTGCGCAGGGCGCGCCGAAACGCGCCCGTTATAACCTCATGGGCGGCGCGGTTCACGCGCCGCATCGAGCCGCCGGCGAACCGGCGCCCGCTAGTTCTGGCTCGCGAAATACAAGTCGACGTTCGACACCTTCCAGCCAATCATGTCGCGCACGAGCGACACCTCGTAGGTGACGTTGCCGCCTTGCGGCGTCGTGCCCGTCACGTAAGCCGTCGAAGCGCTCATCGACTTGTTCACGCCGTCGACCGTCGCCTTCGTTCCACTGGGGATGAGGGCCGCCATGTCGGCGATGTCGGCTTCGGTTATGCCGTTCGCATACGTGTCGGCGGCCTCGGGATCGTTGAACAGCTGCTCCACGACGCTTTCCTGCGTGGGGAAGCCGTAGCCCTGCGTGTACAGGAACAACCCCGCGCCGAGCGCCACGAGCACGAGCACGATGATGACGAGCAGCACCTTCAGCCCCGTGCTGCGACGCTTGCGCTCGAGCTTCACCACGCCGCGCGACCACTCTTCGAGCTCCTCGTCGGTGGCGTTGAAGAAACGCTCTTCGCCCGTGGCCTGCCCCTCTTCTTCGGCAAGCTCGTCGGCGAAGTAGTACGCCTCGGAAATCTCGCCCGTCACGACGTAGGGGTCTTGCTCGGGGATATGCGACCCGTCGGAGGCGATGTCGAGGCCCGACATGTCGGCGACGGCGGGAATGGCCTGGGTGCTATCGGCCGCATTGCGCTGCGACACCGCGGCGATGGCGCGTTGGTAATCGACGCTCGCGGAATCGCTGAGCGAATACGTCTTGTCGGCGATGGCGCGCTCGAACGCGTCGACCGCCTGCTCCATTTGGCCCGATGCCGCATACGCCTGGCCCAGGCTCGCGTACAGCTTGTTGCGCGTCTCGGGCACGAGGTCGAACTGCAGCGCGCTCTCGTACGACGCCACCGCGTCAGCCGGACGGTTGAGCGCCATGAAGCACACGCCCAGGTTCAACAGCGCCTTCGTGGGGTCGGGGTTCGCCTCGTCGAGCGCCGCCTCGCGGAACGCCACGCCCGCTTCGGCGGACTTGCCCTGCTTCAGCAGCGCGTTGCCCATGCCCATGTACGCTTTGTAGGGCGTGGGGTAATCGCGGTCCGACACCGCTATCTCGAAATGCTTCACGGCATTCGGCCAGTCGCGCAACGCGGCATACGCCATGGCGAGGTTGCAATTCACCGTGCCCACTGCGTCGTATGCCGAATCCGCTGCCGCGCGGGTGTAGGCCTCGATCGCCTCGTAGAAGCTCTTCAGCTTCATGAGGCAGTTGCCCAGCTGGTGGTAGATCAAGCCGATTTCGCCCGGCTGCGGAGGCGTGGCGGTATCCTGCAAGCAGCGGGAATACAGCTCGAGCGCCCGGTTGTAATCGAGCGCGATGGTGGCTACTTTCGCTTGCTGGAATAACTCGTTGTTCATGGACGGTCCTCTTCGGCTTCCGTTTTTCGTTTATATCGCGTTTGTAGTGCGCTTAGTCGGCCATGTTCTCGATCTCGATGTGCTCGATCACGTCGCCCGCGCGCAGGCTGTGGATAACGTCGAGCCCTTCGATGGTGTCGCCGAACACGGTGTAGTTGGCATCGAGGAACGGCTGCGGGCCCAGGCAGAAGTAGAACTGCGAGCCGGCGGAGTCGGGCATCTGCGAGCGCGCCATGGCCAGCGTGCCGTCGTTATGCTCGTTGTGCGGGTTCGTGCGCCACTCGCCCTTGATCTGATGACCCGGACCACCCGTGCCGGGGCGACCCGACGGGCCGCTCTTGCCGGCGGCGACGTCTTCGGGCGTCATGTCGCGCGTGTTGGGGCAGCCGCCCTGGATGACGAAATTGGGCTCGTAACGATGGAACTTCAGCCCATCGTAGAAACCGTCGCGCGCGAGTTCCACGAAGTTGCCAACGTGAATGGGCGCGTCCTTGCCCGCGAGCTGCACGCGAATCGTGCCCTTCGACGTGGTGAGCACGGCGATTTCCTCACCCGTGGGCTGATATGCCGGAGTATACAAACCGAACACTTGAAAGCCTCCTCGATGCAAATGAATACATATACGTCCGAAATTCTATCAGTGAACCCGCCGCCCCGAGGGAAAATCTCTCAATATTCATCGCTCACCCGTTCAGAAAGGGGCCCGTTAGGGAAACACCCTGCGGTTACGGGGCTGTCGTATCCTCGTTTCGTGTACGTATGGTTGTATATAGTCGCCGAGCGCTATACTACGGGTTGTGATTCGCTAAACAGGGCAGAAACGAAGGAGCAGAGTCATCGATTCCCCATTTGGAATAGAAACGCAGCAGCCTCAAGCGCAGCCGGCGACTCCCCTGGTTACGTTCGTCATTCCCTGCTACAACTCGGCAGCGTACATGCGCCGCAGCATCGAATCGCTGCTCGGCGCGAACCACCCGTGCGAGATCTTGGTCATAAACGACGGCTCGCGCGACGAAACGAGCGCCATCGCGCACGAATACGCCGAACGCGACACGCGCGTCGTGGCCATCGACCAGGAGAACACGAACTGGGGCGGCGTGGTGAACCATGGCCTGCAGCTCGCGCGCGGCACCTATTTCAAAGTGCTCGATTCCGATGACTACTTCGACGAAAACGCGCTGCGCATCGTGCTCGACGCCTTGTCGCTCGCGATCGAGGCCGACAACGCACCCGACCTGCTCATCACGAACTACGTGTACGACCACCTTGCCAGCAATTCGCAGCGCATCATGCAGTACCGTTCGTTCTTCCCCACCGGGCGCGTGTTCACCTGGCCGGAAATGGGGCACCCCCTGGGGCAAGACAAGTTCATCATGATTCACGCCGCGTGGTACAAAACGGCTGTTTTGCGCGAATCGGGCGTGCACCTGCCCGAAAAGGTATCGTACATGGACAGCATGCTGCTGTTGCACCC
>CAMOUE010000206.1 GCA_946626265.1 uncultured Eggerthellaceae bacterium
CGCAGCTGCTGGCGGGCGAGATGAGCCGCGAGGACTTCGACGCCGCGACGGCGATCGTGCGCGCGGGCTTGAGCGACGCGCCCGTCGCGGGGTTCATTGCGCTCGAAGACCCGGAGGCGGAGCTTCGGCGCTACGTCGCGCAGGCGGCCTTGCAGCCGCTCGACGCCGCCGACCGCGAATGCCTCGACGCGATGGCCGCGTATGCGGACGCGCATGGCTGGGACGGAGTCGCAGCGAGCTGCCGGGCTCTGCTGTAACGCGCATGGCTGGGACAGAGTCGCCGCGCGCTGCCGGGCTCTGCTGTAACGAGGAGCGCCGAAGCTATAAGCCGGCATGCCGGCGATGACGACGACAGCCGTTATCACGGCGAGCAGCAGCTAAAGCGACACCGTGCCCTTCGACATGAGGTTGTAGCACCAGTGCCTAAACCTTTGCCATGCGCTCGCCTCCTTCATTTCCGCCTCCTTTCCTCCGCCTGCACCTGCAAAAATGACCCACAGCTCGAACCATATCGGTCCAAGTTGCGGGTCTCGCCGTTTAAGACTGACCTGGCGCGCTTCTCGCACCTTGCAGGTGGCTTCGCCACGTGCCATGCACGCCAACTATTCCCTGAGAAGTTTGCGTGCATCAAAAAGATAATAACGAAACAGGCCTACATGCTGGGAAAACTGTTCGAAATTGCTGTCGTTGCGATCTGCGATGGTTTCCACGCAATCGTTTCTAGCCTGATTTGTCTGCTTTGATTGCCTGCATGGGTTTTGGCTGTCTGAGATCGCACGATTTGCGTGCAATCCGGGTAGGAGAGTGGTCTGCGGCAAAGCAGTTTGCGGTATTTGGACGAGCAATTTGCGAGAAGCGGGTTGCGGCATTTTCGCCAACGTAAACCTATCGTGAATGGGTGGTCCGTTGCCTGACTGGTGCGTGCGCCTGGAAGTTAACCTTGGTGAAACTCGCTAAAACGCACTCACAACTGGAAAATACGTGCACGCTTGGCTCCGGTTGCACGTATATTCCAGTTGTGGGTGCAAATCCCGTGAGTTAACCATGGTGAAACCCCGCAAAACGCACTCACAACTGGAATATACGTGCAAAAACGAATGGCCGTGCACGTATATTCCAGTTGTGAGTGCGTTTTGCAGGGTTTAGTCTTAGTTAACTCTCGGGGCGAAACGCAATGCATTCGGCTCGCGCCCAGCTCGCCGAGCTCGCCCAGCTCGCACCCAACTCGCGCCCAGCTCGTCCAGCTCGCCCAGCTCGCCCAGCTCGCACCCGGCAATCAAGCCGCTCGGTATCCCGAGACCTGCCGTGCGGCGGCCATCTCGTCTTCGGCCCACAAATCGTGCGGTCTGAGGTTGCGCTTCTTCGCATACACGATCGAGCCCACGCACTGATGCCGAGCCCCGCAAGCGCGCCGAGCCCGAAGAGCTTGAGCCTGCGACCGTCGCGGATGAGGATCAGCTTCTGAAGCATCTTCGCTTCCTTGCTTACAAACTATAGCGCTATTCTATCCCGCAATCTCGTTCATGGCGGCCAGGAACGCGTCGACCTCGGTCTCGTCGTTGTACATGCCGAAGCTGATGCGCACCATCGTGGGCGGCGCGAACCCGTCCGTTTTCATGCCGGCGACGATCTCCTCGTCGGAGACGCCCAAAAGGCGATGGCAATAGGGATGCGCGCAGAACTCTCCCTGCCGCACGGCGACGCCGTAGCCGTCTGCGAGCTGCTTGGCCACGTCGACGTCGTCGACGCCCTCGACGTCGAACGTGATGACGCCCACCTTGTCTGCGATGTCTTCCGTATCGCCGTAAACCGTCACCTTCGGCAGCTGCGCGAGGCCGTCGAGCGTCCTGCGGAGAAGGCGCAGCTCATGCTGGGCAATGGCGTCGAATCCGACTTCCCCGAACGTGTCGAGCGCGGTTCCGAACGCTACGACGCCGTCTCTCTTTATTGGAAAAAGCTCATCATGCGGTCCTTGAAATCCGGTGCGGTGTCGTATGCCGCATGCCCGTAGCCGCTGTAGATATGCTGCTCGAAGTCGGGCCGGCTCCCGAGGCGCGCGGCTATCTGCAGGGTCCCGTCTGCGCCGAAGATGCAATCGTCGCTCGCCCCGACCGCGAGCACGGGGCAGGAGATCTTCTCGAGCTCGCCGGTCACGTCGAACCCCCTCATGCTGCGCATGATTGCGGCGAAACGCGCGAGGTCGTCGGCTGTCGCCGGGTAATCGTCCTGCTCCATCAACTGCGCGAGAACGTCCGGCGGGTAGACGGCCTCCCAAAACGACCGGAACAGCCCGCGCGCATCGCCCGCGTCGGCCAGCTGGGCCCACCGCTCGAAGAGCCGGTATCGGTCTTCGGCCATCCGCGGTGCCGTGGATCCCAGGACGAGCTTCCTCACGAGCTCCGGGCGCTCGATAGCGAGCACGAGGGAAACCATGCCGCCAAGAGACGCGCCGAACAGGAACACCTCGTTGAGCCCCAGCTCACGGAGCGCCTCGCCGACATCCCGCGCCATGGCGCGCACCGAGCGCGGGTCGGGAAGGGCCCTGCTGTAGTCGAGCAGGTAGACCGTGAAACGCTCCGCAAACGGGGCGTAGGCATCCACGATCGCGTCCGCCGCCCCCAACACGCCCTGCACGCTCGCGCCGGGCAAGATGACCATCGGGTCGCCCCCGCATCCGAAGCGAAGGTAGCCCATCGAGAACGAATCGGTCGCCACCGTTCCTACGCACCCTCGCATATTCGGATCACGCTCCTTGACAAATTTGCCTGACCCCATGATAAATGATTGCGGCAGGCAACGTCATAGGGTGGTTGATATGGCGGTTGTCGAGCGAAATCGCATGCAATTGTCCTTGAACAACCGAAGCCGAGAGGAAACATCATGGACTCTGAAATCCAAGGCAACACCCCGCAGCGCACGGCGGCTGATGCCGGCTGGCACGTGTCGCGCTACAACCTGAGCGCCCCGGTGCCCGGCAAGAAGGTCTTGGCAATCGCGAACCTGTTCAAGGGCACATGCGCCGAGTACAACCCGATCGAGCTTTACCTGATGGGCGTGCTCGACCAGATTTCCGATACCCACCCGATCATAGAACGCCTCTCGAAACGCGGCGTAATCGCCAACTTCGACGAGCAGGCTGCCCTCGAGACGATGGGCCGCGGGTCGTGCGCAGTGTCCTGGCACATAGGGCTGACGATCTGCCACGACCATGAGCACGAGGCGGAACCGATTCGGAAGTCGGCATCCGGCAGGATGCCGAACGTTTCAGTGCGGGGCGCGGACACTACTGCGGCGCGCAGAACATCTGGGTCGTCGGCATCGACGACAAGGGCAACTTGCAGAAGTGCTGGGAGGCGGTCGACAAGCCCCAGATCAGCTTCGGCACCGTGCATGACTGGGACCCGATGGACCCGTTCGCGACGGCCTCGAACCCCGACCACCTGACGAAGTACCTGAACACGGCGAACCCCGTCCCCGACGACGAGTGCCGCGAGTGCGTGTGGCTGCCGCTTTGTG
>CAMOUE010000207.1 GCA_946626265.1 uncultured Eggerthellaceae bacterium
GTCGGCCGACGTCACGTCCGCGGGGGACGGGAGCTCGTCGATCATGTCGATGACGGCCTGCGCCGCGGCGCTGGGGCCTGCCGGCGAGCCGCCCTCTTCGGAGCCATCGCCGCCGCCTTCGCCCTCGTCATCGTCGCTCGACGGGTTCGTGCCCTCGGGGTTCGTGCCCTCGGGGTTCGTGCCCTCGGGGTTCGTGCCCTCGGGGTTCGTGTCCTCGGAGCTCGTGTCCTCGGAGCTCGTGCCGCCCGTGTCCGCATCGCTCGCGTTCGAGCCGCCGTTCGAGTTGTCGTCCTGGACGACGTCATCGGAGGCGTTGGTCGTAGATCCCAGCTCGCCGTCAGAAGACTGGCCGCTATCGGCCTGCTCGCTTGCCGGGCTCGACGCGTCGCTGTCGGCGAACGCGACAGCCCATTCGACGCTGAACGAACTCCAGAACACAAGCGAGAACACCAGGAAGATGCGCAGTGCCTTCGCGAGCATTTCACGTGATATGTGGCGGGAAACCTGCATGGGTTAGCCCTCCTGTCCTCCCCCGGAGCCCGCAGGCGCAGGCGAAGCGGCGGAACCGCCCGTCGACGTGCTTCCACTCGGCGAGGAAGCGCCGCTTTGCGACGTGGTGCCGCTCGGCGAGGAGGTGCCGGTCGCCGTCTCGTCTTCCACGAGGTAGTACTTGCCCGTTTGCGGGTCCTGGTACACGCGGCCCTTCTCGACGAACGCGTTGCCTTCGCCGTAGATCTGCTCCGTTATCTGCTCGACGTCGTTCTGCGAAATCTCCTGGTCCATTTCGACCTGGGCGAACTTGCCCAAGTCAACGTTCCACGCAACGACGAGCGCCGCCATGAGGCCGCACGCGAACACGAGCATGATGTCGCCGACGTTGCTCATCGACGACATGGGGTCGACTTCTTCGGGCTGCCTCGTGGAGCGGAAGCTGCCCCTTGATCCGAAATAGTTCGACATGATGGGCCCCTATTCGATTGACATGTCACGCACTGCGTCGAGGTTGGTGCGGTTCCCGGCGACGTCCTCGGGATGCACCGCGCTGAGCGGCACCGTCGCGCTCGGCTCGATCTCGGGAATCGGCTCGTACGTGATGGGCTCGTTCATCTTCGCTCCGACCTCGTGGGCGAAATCGTCCTGGCTGCGCTCCGGGGCACCGCCCGTCTTGCTCGCGTACAAGAACGCGTAGTCGGTCGGTTCCTCGACGACGATCTGGCCGTCCTCGCGCATGTCCTCGATCTTCTGGAGCATGGTCGCCATGCCCGAATCGAGCGCCGACATGTAGTCGCCGTACCAGTTCGTGCGGATCTTGCCGATCGCCAGGCACACGGCGGCGACGACCAGGCCGGCCACCGTCGTGTCGAACGCGATGAGCAGCGAGCTCGACAGCGCGGCCGTGTCGGCGCGGCCGAGGGCCTGGATGCCGGGGCCGAGCGGGATGAGCGTGCCCATGAGGCCGAGCATCGGGGCGATGCGCGCCGCCATGTTGTTTCGGCCTGCGATGCGATCGTAGCGTGTCTCCTCCTCCGTCACGAGACGTCGAATGAGCGCCACGAGCGCGTCGCCGGGAAGCGTACGGTAGTCGTACACGGTGAGCAAGGCGATTTTCTGGCGCCTCAAAAGGCCCGACTCCTCGATGACCTCGGGAATCTCATGCTGTTCGGCCGACGCGAGGGCGGCGAGGAACTTCGGCATGTTCACCTTGAAGTTCCTCCGCTCGGTGAAGAACTCGGCTACCACGCTGCCGATGCTGAAGAGCCCGTATGCGATGAACGCAAGCAGCAGGATGATCGTCGGAACGAGCAAGCCTTGCGCAACGACGTGCAGCACGTCGCTCAGATACGTTTGAATGACGGTGAAACCCATGTATGCCTCCTCGGATATGGTTGCTCAAATCACTGTATCACCTGCGCCCGAACTGGTGTTGCGACAACAAGCAAACATCAAAGTACTCGCGGCAAACGCGCCGTGCGCCAATCGTCTGAAACCAGTTACCCGCCAAGGACGCACGGCCGTCCCGTCGCGTTTCCAAAACGTAAAAGACGCCCCGGCCGAGGGAGCCGCCTCCAAATGCCGGACTTTTTTGTCCTAGATTTGGGGCGCTGCTCACAGAACCGGGGCGCCTGGCTGACGCGGCTCTCGCGAATCCGCTATGCGTAGAACAGGATCTCGTTGTAGCTCGGCACGGGCCAATGCTTCGCGCCGACGACGATTTCGAGGTTGTCGACTTCCTCTCTCAGCCTGTTCATGAGCGGAACGACCGCATATGCGTTCTTGTTGGCGCACTCCTGCTGGTCGGGAATAACGCGCGTGGCGTGATGCGTCTCGTCGAGCTCCACGAGCAAATCGTTGATGGCCTTGATGCCGTCCGTGAGCTTGCGCAGCATGCCCTCCTGCGGCGACAGGTCGCTGTCGGGCAGCACCGATTTCACCTTCCACAGGTTCTCGGCCACCTCGGCCGCGAAATCGGCGATTGCCGGCAGGTACAGCTGGCGGACCATGCGCTTCATCACGCGGGCCTCGATGTTGATGAGCTTGTTGTACTTCTCGAGCTTCACCTCGTAGCGGCTGCGGATCTCGGTCTCGTTCAGGACGCCGAACTCCTCGAACAGCTCGATGTTCTTGCGGTCGAGCAGGCACGGCAGCGCGTCGGCGGTCGTCTTGTTGTTCGCGAGCCCGCGGCGCGCGGCTTCTGCTTCCCATTCCTCGGAGTAGCCGTTGCCGTCGAAGATGATGCGCTCGTGGTCGCGCAGCGTCTGCTTGATCCAGGCGATGGCCGATTCCTCGAACTCCTCGCCTGCGTCTTCCGCGGCTTCCATGACGTCGGCGAAGCCCTTCAGGCTCTTGGCGACGGCCGTGTTCAGGATGGTGTTCGCCTCCGAGGGGTTGCACGACGAGCCCGGCATGCGGAACTCGAACTTGTTTCCCGTGAACGCGAACGGCGACGTGCGGTTGCGGTCGGTGTTGTCCTTGAGGAAGGCTGGCAGCACGGCGACGCCCAGGTCCATGGCCACCTTGTGCGCGCTGGCGTACTCGGACTCGTGGTCGTTCACGAGCGCGTCGACGATGGCCGACAGCTCGTCGCCCAGGAAGATCGACACGATGGCGGGCGGCGCCTCCTGCGCGCCGAGGCGATGGTCGTTGCCCGCGGAGGCCACCGACATGCGCAGCAGCTCCTGGTATTCGTCGACGGCTTCGATGATGCAGGTCAAAAGCACGAGGAAACGCAGGTTCTCGATGGGGTTGTCGCCGGGCTCGAGCAGGTTGCGGCCGCGCACGGACAACGACCAGTTGTCGTGCTTGCCCGAGCCGTTGATGCCCGCGAACGGCTTTTCGTGCTGCAGGCACACGAGCCCGTGATGGCTGGCCAGAAGGCGCATCTTCTCCATCGTCAGCAGGTTGTGGTCGATGGCGCGGTTCGCACGCTCGTAGATCGGCGCGAGCTCGTGCTGGGCAGGCGCCACCTCGTTGTGCTTCGTCTTGGCGGGGATGCCGAGCTTCCAGAGC
>CAMOUE010000208.1 GCA_946626265.1 uncultured Eggerthellaceae bacterium
GAATGACCTGGCCGTTGTCGATTTCGGCAACGCGGTCGACCATGTTGTCCATGAAGGCGCGGTCGTGCGAGACCACGATGACGGTGCCGGTGTAGCCGCGCAGGAAGCTTTCGAGCCAGCGGACGCTTTCGAGGTCGAGGTGGTTCGTGGGCTCGTCGAGCAAGAGGACTTCGGGGTTGCGCACGAGCAGCTTCGCGAGCGCGAGGCGCATCTGCCAGCCGCCCGAGAACTCGGTCGTCAGGCGCGTGAGGTCGTCTTCTTTGAATCCGAGGCCATACAGGACGCTCCGCACCTTGGATTCGATCGTGTAGCCTCCGAGCAGCTCGTAGTTGTCGCGCGCGCGGCCCGCGGCGGCGAGCTGCTGCTCGGTCGGGTTGGCTCCGAGCTCGGCTTCGAGCTTCTTCAAGCGGCGCTCGGCCTCGAGGATCTCGGTCTGCGACGAGAGCACTTCCTCGAAGATGGGGTTTTCGCCCATCTCGATGGCTTCCTGCTCCAGGTAGCCGATGTGCGCGTCTTTCGCCAACACGACGCGACCCTCGTCGGCGCCCTCCTCGCCGGAGATGATGCGAAGCAGCGTGGTCTTGCCGGCGCCGTTCGGGCCGACGAGCGCCAGGCGGTCGTATTCCTCGAGGCGGAACGTCGCGTCTGCGAACAGAACGCGCCCGCCGAAGGATTTCGAAATGTGCTCTAGTTGGAGAATCATTGGTGCAATCAGGCCTTTCAAATAGCGAGCACGGTTCGGGCGGTTTGGTGCGCCCGCGGCGCATCCGCGGCTCGGGCTCCCCGTGTTCGCCCGCGGCGCATCCGCGGTTTGGCGCTTCGGTGCGCCCGCCGCATGCTCGCGTGTCTTCACAAGTTTTCAATGGTAAATGAGCGGCATCCGTGTATCCATGCGGGATGGCGGATTTCCTTTAGAAGACTCGAAATCGCGCGCCCGGGCGCGAATGCCGAGGCGGTTGCCGGGTCGAATGCCGGAATGAATGTCGGGGCGTTTGTCGAGGCGAAAACGACCCGCAGGAGTCGCCGAAACGCATGTTTGCCGCGCAAAGCCGTTTGGAAAGGCTATACTTCTGCTCATGGATATTTACGATGAGAACACGCAAGGTGAACAGGCGCCTCGCGAGCGCCGGCACCCCGAGAACGGGCAGCGCCGTCGGGCAGAAGGCGGCCAGCGCCGTCGCGCGGCCGAGGGCCAGCGCCACCGCACGGACGATGAGCGCCGTCGCGCGGCCGAGGGCCAGCGCCGCCGGGAGGACGCCGGCCAACGTCGGCGCACGGACGATGAGCGCCGTCGCCGGGAGGACGCCGGCCAACGTCGTTCGGGTCAAAGCCGGAGTCGCATGGGCAGCGGCCAGGACCGCGCAATAGACGGCCCGAGGCGTTCCCGTGACGAAAGAATCCGGCAGGGTGGTGGCCAGGGAGAACGGCGTCGAAGCTTTGAATCGGGCCGTCGTTCTGCCGCGCGGCAAGACGGCCGCGCCCGCAACGCCGATTCGCGCGCCCGCGCCGGCAGCTCCGACGGCCGTGCCCGCAACGCCGAGGCCCGCCCGCGCGGCGGCAGCTCAAACGGCCGTTCCCGCACGAGTTCGTCGGCCCGGCGCCCGCAGCGCCAAGGGCGTGGGGGCAAGCCGATCTACGTCGGCTCGCCGACGCCGGTCCTTTCCACATCGATCGCGGACGTGCGCAACCGCGTTGCGCTCAACCCGATCCTGGGCATTGTCGGCGGGCTCGCCATCTTGTGCGTCGTCATCGCCATCGGGCTCGTGACGTGCAACTCGGTCGAGACGCACCGCGAGGAGCAGGAGCGCATCGCTGCCGAGGAGGCCTACGAGGCCCAGGTCGCGGCACATTCGATGAAGCTCGACGGCGCCGAGGAGACGACGGACGACAACGGCGTCGTCCACGGCACGTCGACCGAGGGCGTCAACTACGTCATCTACGGCCGCGGCCAGACCGCGTCGAGTTCCGACAAGATCACGCTCGCTGCCGTCGGCGACGTGTTCATGACCGACATGAACGAGCCGATCCTCGACGCCTATGCAGGCGAGGTGGGTGACGGCCAATACGACTTCGATCCGTACTACCGCGCCACGGGTGACGCGATTCGCCAGCACGACCTGCGGTTCATCAATCAGGAAACCGTGTGCGCGGGCAACGAGAACGGCTACGAGTACTCTGGCTACCCCGTGTTCAACACGCCCGACTCGTCTATTCATGCAATCGCTACCGAGCAGTTCAACATCGTGAACTTCAACTCCAACCATACGTGGGACATGGGCGAGTTCGGCATCAAGCGCTCGCACGAGCTGTTCGCGCAGCATCCCGAGATGATGGTTGTCGGGAGCTACGAGTCCGAGGCCGACCGCGAGACGGTGCGCATGATCGAGCGCAACGGCACGCGCATCGCGTTCCTCAGCTACCTGTACTCCGACAACATGTATGGCGACGATCCGTCCAAGTTCCCGAACACGTACTATTCGTGCCCGTTCGACAAGGACCGCATGACGAAGGAGATCCAGAATGCGCAGAAGGTCGCCGATGCGGTGGTCGTCTACATGCACTGGGGCGACGAGTACACGGCCGAGCCCAACGAGCAGGAGAAGGAATACGCCCAATTCCTGGCCGACCTCGATGTGGATTTGGTTATCGGCAGCCACGCTCATATCATGCAGCCGTTCAAGTTCGTGACGGGCAAGTCCGGAAAGCAAGTGCCGGTCATGTACGGCCTGTCGGACTTCATTACGGGCTGGACGAAGGTCGATACGATCCTGTCAGGCATGTTCACCTGCGATTTCGTGTGGCACGACGACCAGCTCGCGGTCGAGAACTTCTTGTACACGCCTGCAATCGAGTGGTCTGACGGCGGCGACACCTACGTGCGCTTCCTCAAGGACATGTCCGATGACGAGATTGCAAACAACACGCGTACCGAAGACTGCGAGAACGACCTCGAATACCTGCATCAATTCATCGACGACCTGGGCATGGAGTGTCCCGTCGACTGGTAATGTGAAAAAAGGGTCTGACCCTTTTTTCACATTTTGCATTTTCAAAATGGCTTCTTGCGCTCGAAGCTCGGGGGCGTTACAATATCAAATCGCACATGGTGCACATGGACGCTTGGCTCAGCGGGAGAGCATCGCCTTCACACGGCGGGGGTCACTGGTTCAAATCCAGTAGCGTCCACCAGGAAACATGAGGACCCCGAGAAATCGGGGTCCTTTTCTATTGAAGAAAGGGTTTTCGATGGCCGAGTACTCCGACACCTTCCTTGCTTCGAAGAAGCGCTCCGACGACATCCGCGCGGACTTGCCCCTGCATCCCGAGAAGTACACGATGCTCACGGGCGACCGCCCGACGGGCCGTCTGCATTTGGGGCACTACTTCGGCAGCATCCAGCATCGCGTCGAGTACCAGAACCTCGGCATCCAGTGCTACGTGCT
>CAMOUE010000209.1 GCA_946626265.1 uncultured Eggerthellaceae bacterium
CCCCTTGATATGCGGATGGATCCGGGTAAACAAACCCTAACCGCAGCAGAGGTCATCAACACCTACAACGCAGCAGACCTCACTCGGATCATCCGTATGTACTCGGACGAGAAATGGGCCAGCCGTATCGCGGACTTCATCGTGAGGCGCCGCGAGGACAAGCCGTTCGAGACGAGCGGCGAGCTGGTCGAAGTGATCAAAGCGGCAATTCCCGCCAGCGCACGTCGCGCGGGCGGGCATCCGGCGAAACGGACGTTCCAGGCCATTCGCATTGAAGTCAACTCGGAGCTGGCCGTGCTCAGGCGTGGCCTCGACGCAGCGGTCCGCTGGCTCAATCCGGGTGGAAGGTTGGTGGTCATCTCGTACCACTCGCTGGAAGACCGAATCGTGAAGGAGACGATGGCGGCAGGTGCCAACCGATGCACCTGCCCGCCAGATTTCCCCGTTTGCGCCTGTGGGAAAAAGCCGGTACTCGAGGTTGTCACGCGCAAGCCCATAGTGCCGTCGCGTGAGGAGATTGAAAGAAACCCGCGCGCCCGGAGCGCGAAGCTCCGCGTGGCGCAGAAATTGTAGATAGCCGTTAAACGTAGCTGAATCGATGGAGGAAACGGCATTGGCATACGCCCAGCCCGCATATCGTCTGGATGCGTTTCCGCTGTACGAGCCGGAACGCGTCGAGCGCGCCCAGCGCCCCGACGTGCATGCCGTGCGCGGCGGCGCCCAGGCAGCTCCGTCATCGAGCCCGCTCGTCGCCGTGGCGATTTCCGCCGCGGTCATCATCGTGGTCGTGGCCATCCTGTCGTTCGCGCGCATCGCGCTCATGAACGCGACGGTCAACACCATGATCGAGGCTGACACGCTGTCCGTCCAGGTCGCAGAGGCCCGCACGGCGGGCACGAGCCTCGAGATGGAGCAGAGCGCGCTCACCAGCCCGACGGCAATTAATGCGGCTGTCAAGCGCATGGGCATGTACGAGCCTTACGCAGTCGGCTCGATCGCCTTGCCGCATGACGTGGTCGCCATCGACGCCGACGGCACGCTGTCGTTTTCCGACACCGTGAAGAACCTCGTCGGTAGCCAGGAGTAACCATGGCACGCGCGCCTCGTGAGCCGCGCCGTTCGCGCGGCGAGCGCGGCTCGACGTCCCGGTCCCAGACGTCCTCGTCGCAATCCGCCCCCGCATCCGGAGCGTCGTCGCTCGCGGACCGCTTCGTCTCGCGGGGGAGCAACCGCGTGTTCGTCGTCATCGTGTTCTTCATCATCATGGCGCTCATGTTCCTCGGGCGCCTCATCTACCTCCAGGTTATCGTCGCGGCGGAATACTCGGCAAACGCGGAGGCGTCGCGCACGGTCGGCTTCTACGTCGAGCCGCGCCGCGGCACCATCTACGACCGCAACGGCCACATCCTCGCCATCAGCGTCGACGCCATGACGGTCTATGCGAACCCGTCCGAGATCACGGAGCCCGGCTCGACGGCGCGCGCCATCGCCGAGGTGCTTGGCGGCACGCCGTCGGACTACATCGACAGCGTGAGCCAGGGCAAGTCCGCGACGTTCTCGTTCGTGAAGCGCAAGGTGAGCGTCGAGCTGGCCGACAAGCTCCGCGAGCTCGAGCTGCCCGGCATCTACTTCATCGAGGACACGCGCCGCGAATACCCCTACGGCCAGACGGGCGGGCAGGTCATCGGCGCGTGCAGCGTCGCGGTCGACGAGGAGAACAACCGCGAGTACTACGAGGGCATCTGTGGCTTGGAGATGTACTACAACACGATCCTCTCGGGAACCGAGGGATATTACGAAGCCGAGGTCGGTGCCGACGGCACGCCGATTCCCGGTGGCGTGCACGTCTCGAAGCGCGAGGTCGAAGGCCAGGACATCGTCATCTCGATCGACATAGAGTTCCAAGAGGTGCTCGAATCGTGCCTGAAGAACGGCATGGACATGATCGGCAACAAGCGCGGCAGCGCCGTGGTCATGGACGCTACGAACGGCGAGATCTACGCGGCCGCCTCGACTCCGTTCTTCAATCCGGCCGACCGCTCGGTCGTGCCCGAGGGCTCCATGCAGCTGCGTGTCGCGACGAGCCTGTTCGAGCCCGGTTCCATCTTCAAGACCGTTTCGGCGACGGCCATCCTCGAGAAGGGCACGATGACGCCCGACACCAAGGTCGATTGCCCGGCTGTCATCGAGGCCGACGGTTACGTGATCAGCGACGCGCACGAGCGCGCCGACACCGTGTACACGTTACGCGACATCATAAAGTACTCGTCGAACGTCGGCATTTCGCTGTCGGTCGAGCAGAACCTCGGGTTCTCCGAGTTCTACGATGCCATCCTACGTTACCGTTTCAATCAGCTCACGGGCATCGATTACCCCGGCGAGCAGCTCGGCTACCTGCTCGATTTCGACTACTGGTCGCGCGTGCAAGGCTACAACGTGACGTTTGGCCAGGGCATTTCCATGAACGCGATGCAGATTCTCGGGTTCTACGGAGCGCTCATCAACGAGGGCGTCGAGGTGACGCCTCATTTCCTGGTGCGCAAGCCCCAGACCAACGAGACGCCGACCTACGAGACCCATCAGATCATCGAGGACCAGAAGGCGATCGACACCATGCTCGACATGCTCACGTCGGTCACGAAGGACGACGGAACCGGCATCGAGGCCGCCATCGAGGGCTACGATGTGGCGGGCAAGACGTCGACCGCCGAGATCTACGATGAGGTGAACGGCGGCTACAAGCTCGACGCGTACAACCTCGCCTTCACCGGTTTCATATTGAATTCGAACAGTCCGTTCGTATGTTTTGTGGGCGGAGACGAGGTCTCGGGCGACCGTCCTGTCACGTTCATCTTTCACGATATAATGCTTGATGCTATTAACAGATACAACATCACACCCGAGTGAGGCGAAATCCAATGACGACCTGTCGCAAGCTGTTCGAAGGGCTTGAATGCACGATTATCGGAAATGCCGATGAGGAAGTGAACGGACTTGCCTACCGCAGCGATGCCGTGAAGCCGGGCGACATGTTCTTCTGCATCGTCGGCCTGAAGGTCGACGGCCACTCTTTCGCGCAGGACGCGATAGACAGGGGCGCGAAGTTCATCGTCGTCGAGCGCAAGGTCTACCTCGCGGACGCGACGGACGTGACAGAGGTCGTCGTCAACGATTCGCGCAAGGCGATGGCGCACGTCGCGGCGCAGTTCTACGGGCATCCGTCCAAGGAGTTCGCGCTGGTGGGCGTCACGGGCACGAACGGCAAGACCACCACGACCTACCTCGTCGACCAAATCGCCCGCGCGGCGCACAAGCGCACGGGCGTCATCGGCACGGTCGGCATCGAGATCGCCGGCAAGCACGAGAAGGCCTCGCACACCACGCCCGAATCGCCCGACCTGCAGCAGACGCTCGCGCGCATGCGCG
>CAMOUE010000210.1 GCA_946626265.1 uncultured Eggerthellaceae bacterium
GACGAAGGCGGGGGCGCCTACCGCCATGTCGAGGTGGAAGAAGGCGCACGCGATGGCGACGGCGCTTGCGACATGACGGCTCGGGAGCGACTTGCCGTGCGTGTCCTTGACGATGATCGGGTCGATTTCGTGCAACTCGTAAGGCCGGGGGGCGTCGATCGCGCGCCGCAAGAGCGTGACGATGGCGAACGTGGCCGCCGGAACCGCGACGAAACGCACCGCATCGGCGGCGCCCGTCGCGAACAGGACGGCCGCCGTCGCGACGAACGCGACGGCAATGACGTAGACAAGCGCCTTGTCGAGGACGTTTATCGCCGTCGAGGCGGTCTTGCCCCGGTAAGGCGAAGATATGCGTGCATACCAGCGTTCGTAATCCATACGCCCCATGATAAACGATGGGACTGCCCGAATAGGACGGGCGCGCGTGTGAAGGAATGAAGAACGGGGATGACTTGCAGGGAAACTGTGCTACTATTCAAAGGCTGTTTAGTCGACCTTGGTCGGAAACCAAGGCGGAATAGGAGAAAATGAGATGAAAGCTGGAATCCATCCGGACTACGTGGAGTGCACGGTGACGTGCAGCTGCGGCAACACGTTCAAGACCCGTTCCACGAAGCCCGAAATCCGCGTCGAGATCTGCAACGCCTGCCACCCGTTCTACACGGGCCAGCAGAAGTTCGTCGACACCGGCGGACGCGTCCAGCGCTTCGCCGACAAGTTCGGCTCTGCCGACAAACTCGTCGCAGAGCGCGAGGCCGCCGCTAAGGCAAAGCGCGCCGCCCAGGTCGCCGCTGCCGAGGAGAAGCGCAAGGCCGAGCGCGAGGCCAAGGCCGCCGAGAAGGCAAAGCGCGCCGAGGAGTGGGCGAAGAAGGCTGCCGCCCAGGCCGAGAAGGAGGCCGCCGAGGCCGCCAAGGCCGAGGCTGCCGTCGAGGCTGACGCCGCTGCCGACGCTGCCGCCGAGGTCGCTGCCGAGGAAGCCGCTACCGAGGCCGCTGCCGAATAAGCTGGCAATCAACACGCGACAGGATTTTGCGGAGGGCTGTCTCGCTTTGCGAGGCGGCCCTTTTCTGTAGCAGCCCTTTTCAGCGGCAATCTCGCACATCCTCTTCCATGGCAACTTCGCACACGCCCTTCAGGGCGAGCGTCAGCGCGATGGAGCCAGCTGCGAGGATGGCAAGGCGCCCGGTGTCGGACGCTGCCTTGCTCATGGCTTAAAAAACCAAGGTTACGAGGTCCAAGGCAACCGCGCCTGAAAGTTAACTGGATCTAAACTTGCGAAAACGCACACACAACTGGAATATACGTGCAAGGGGAGCGCTGGTTGCACGCATTTTCCAGTTGTGTGTGCGAATTCCGCAAGTTAGCCTCATGAAACCCCGCATTTCGCACACACAGCCGTCATATGCGTGCAAAAGCGCGGGGCCGTGCACGCATATTCCAGTTGTGTGTGCGAAACGCGGGGTTTAGCCTTGGCTAATATTTCCGCTCGGCGCGAATCCATCCCGCGGCGCGCGAAGAGCGACGCTCAAACGCATCTGCCCGTCTTCCGAAAACGCGAAGGTTGCTTCGTCATCATGCATTCTCGAGAACAGTGCATCGGCGATTGCGCTAAAACCGTCGGCAGTTCCCTCTGCCGTGAATCGCGACCTCGTCAGCGCGGTTCCCAGGCGAGGAACGCCCAGACGACCTCGCGCGGTTTGGCGAGCTCGAACGCGCCATCGCGCTCGACGAGGTTCCCGTCGAGCCAGCGGTCGAGCCGGGCGGGGACCCGCGCGAGCTCCTCGTCGCTCGCGTGGGCGCGCACCGCGTTCGTCACGATTTCGGAAAACTTCCCGAGTGCGTCCTCGCGGGACTCGAACCGCTCGACGCGCTCGTTGGGAATGTAGGCGACCTCCGGCCTGAGGCCGTGCTGGATGAGGATGTTGAACGCGTACGCGAAATCTCGGCCGATGCCGCTTGCGAACCCGGCGGCTTTAAGCAGCCTGTCGTCCGCGCGCGGAGACGACGAGCAGGGAAGCGTGATGCACACGCGCCTGCGTGCGACGTCGTTGAGCTTCATGAGCGAGTCGAGCAGGTCGTTCGTCGCGATGGAGCGCGAGGCGATCGCGACATCGACGCTGTTTGATCCGATGCCGTGCGCATGCCAGTCGTCTGCCCAGCTCAGCTTCATCGTCCGAACCGTATCGATGCCGAGCGATCGTTGGTCGGCTTCCATGACGTCGAGCATGCCGCGCGAGAAATCGCAGGCGACCACGTCGTAGCCGAGCAGCGCGAGCGGGGTTGCGAGCGAACCCGTGCCGCATCCCATGTCGAGAACTGTCTCTTTCGGCTTTATGCCTGCCAGCTCTATGAATCTCGCAGCGTACCCCTCATGCGAACCATGCTTGACCGGGTACGTCTTCGCGCGTTCGTCCCAGGCGCTCTCGTCGTCGTAGCGCTTGCGCGCCTTCTGCAACTCGATCCACTCGTCGTTCCAGTCCGTGGTGAAGAGCAGGGGCTCGAATTCCTCGGGCATTATTATCCTCTCGCCAGAAAAAACCCTCGCGCCGCAGATTGCGCGGTGCTTCGTCAGCGTACGGCTACTATACTTTCCAAATGCGGTCCAGACGCCGCATATCCTCGCTTAAGATAATAACATTGCACAAAGGCTGGAATCGCGAAAGGGGACCTCTATGCAAGTCGAGCTTCTGTACCATACTCCCGATCCCGAGCGGGCAGTCGCCACGGCCGCACGGCTGTGCTACGCTCCGGTGGGCGCCTCCGAGCTCATGGAGACCATGCCCGACGAGAAGGTCAGAAGCGTCCTCGGCACGATCCTCGCGAGCGGTCACCATTCGACGCTCGAGCACGCGAGCTACACGTTCGCGATCGACGGCGTGTCGCGCGCCCTCACGCACCAGCTCGTGCGCCATCGCCTCGCGAGCTTCAACCAGCAGAGCCAGAGGTACGTGAAGTACAAGGACGGCCTCGACGTCGTCACTCCCGAGACGATAGCGGCCAACGAGGAAGCGTCCGCCCTGTTCGACGACGTGGTAGCCCGGACGGTCGAAACGTACCAGAAGCTGCTCGAGCTCGGCGTTCCCGCCGAAGACGCCCGCTACATCCTGCCGAACGCCGCGGAGACGAAGATCGTCGTCACCATGAACATCCGCGAGCTGCTCCACTTCTTCAACGTGAGGTGCTGCAACCGCGCCCAGTGGGAAATCCGCGACCTGGCGTGGAAGATGCTCGAGCTGGCGCGCCCGACCGCGCCGTTCATCTTCGCGCAGGCGGGCCCAGGCTGCGTGCGCGGCGCGTGCCCCGAAGGCAAGATGACGTGCGGGAGCCCGTACCCTAAAGCCGAAGGCTAGGGGAGCCGCCTGGGCGCGGCTACACGCCCTGCTCTATGCAAACATGC
>CAMOUE010000211.1 GCA_946626265.1 uncultured Eggerthellaceae bacterium
CTACGCTACGCGTAACGCCACATGTGATCGAGCGGGCCCGATCCGCGTCCCAAGTCGAGACCGGCGCCCAACGCGCCTGTGACGTAGCCCTTCGCCCTCAAGACGGAATCCTCGAGCGACAAACCTTCCGCAAGGCCGCACGCAATCGCACTCGAGAGCGTGCATCCCGTCCCATGCGTGTTTCCCGTCGCAATGCGCTCTCCCTCGAACCATCGCACGGAGCCATCGGGAAGCACGAGCACGTCGTTGGCGTCGTTTTCGCCATGCCCGCCCTTGGCAAGCACCGCAACGCCCGCGTCATGCGCGATCGCACGCGCCGCCTCTTCCTGTTCGGAGCGGCTCGTGACAGCTTTCCCTGACAGAACCCGCGTCTCGGGAATGTTTGGCGTGATGACCGTCGCAAGCGGAATGAGGCGTTCCCTGAGGGCCGCCACCGCGCCATCGCTCGACAATTCAGAACCGCTCGTCGCCACCATCACGGGATCGACCACGATATTCGTCGCACCGCATTCAACGAGCGCATCAGCGATGGCATCCACGATCTGCGGAGACGAGACCATGCCGATCTTCACCGCATCGGGACGGATATCGTCGAACACCACCCGTATCTGCTGGGCGACGAACTCGGGATCTATGTCGAGCACACCGTATACGCCCGTCGTGTTCTGCGCCGTGAGCGCCGTGATGGCCGTCTGCGCGAAGAGCAGGTGCGCCTCGATGGTCTTGATGTCGGCCTGTATGCCCGCACCGCCGCTGGAGTCGGATCCCGCGATGCTCAAGACTGACTTCATAAGTACCCCCTCGTGTTAAACCCCAGCCGAAGCCACGATCGGCTGCATCAGGTCATGCAGCTCGCGAGCGGCAGCCTCGCAATCGTCCGATGCGAAAATCGCCGACACGACGGCCGCGCCGTCGACCCCCGACCCCGCAAGCCGGCTGACGGTATCCTTGTTGAGGCCGCCGATGCCCACCACGGGTATGGCAACCGCTTCGCATATGGCGCGCAACTCATCGAACGTGACATCGACGGCATCCGGTTTCGTCGGAGTCGGGATGAGCGCGCCTACTCCCAGGTAGTCGGCACCGGCAGCCTGGGCGGCGAGCGCCTGCTCGACCGTCTGGGCCGACACGCCCACCAGGGCATCGGGGCCGAGCATGGCACGGGCTTTCTCGCACGCCATGTCCTCCTGACCGACGTGCACGCCGTCCGCTCCTACCTCGAGTGCGATTTCGACTTCGTCGTCGATGACGAAGGGGATGCCGGCAGCGCGGCAAATGGCGGCAAGCTCTTTTCCTAGCTCGACGATTTCATCGCGGGAAGCGTCCTTCTCGCGCAATTGCACGAACGTCGCACCGCCTGCTATTGCCTGGCCAACGCAGTCTGCAAGCGATCTTTCGCCCAGCCACGCGCGGTCGGTAACGGCATAGACGAGCATGGACGCGCGGACATCCTCAGGTGACCACGGGCCGCGCTTTGCGGGCCGAAAGCCCGACGAGCCGATGACACCGCCCATTAGGCGATCTCCTCCACGCGCGACACAGCCTCGATTGCCGCGGCGTTCATGTTATACAGCGCATCGATGATGTAGGTGCGCAGCGACGCGTTGCCGTCGACCGGCTGCATGCGGACTGCGGCAATCTCGCCGGCAGCGCCCATGCCCGCGACCGCGGCGATAACTGCCTCGAGCTTCGAATCGGGATTGGCGACGACATACGCGGCAACGATGCACGTCAACATGCACCCCGTGCCCGTGATCTTTCCCATGATGGGCATGCCGTTGCGGATGGCGTACGCATGCTCTGCGTCCGCAACGAGGTCGATAGCCCCCGTGATGGCGACGATCGCCCCCGTCTTCGCCGCGAGCTCGCGCGCGAATTGGGCGCTCTCGGCAAGGTTCTCGTCGGTAACCGCGTCGTCGGGATTGGCATCGACGCCGCGCGTCGAGGACGCCGCGCCGGCCAGCGCCTTGACCTCCGACATGTTTCCGCGAATGACGGTAACGGCGCATTCGTCGAGCAGCATGCCCGCAGTCTCGGTCCGCAGGCGGGACGCGCCCGCTCCCACCGGGTCGAGCACAATGGGATGGCCGAGCTTCGTCGCCTGTGCGCCTGCGACCTTCATACCCTCGATCGTCTGCTTGTTAAGCGTCCCGATGTTCAACACGAGGCCGCCGCAAATGGTCTGGATGTCCTCCACATCGAGCGGCTCATCGCTCATGATCGGGCTCCCGCCGCAAGCGAGCAGCGCATTCGCGCAATCGTTCACCGTCACGTAGTTCGTGATGCAATGGACGAGCGGCGTCGTCTTCCGGACGTTGTCCAACGTGTTGCCAAGCATAGTCTTTTCCATGGTAAAACAGACTCCCTTCGATGGCATTATCCAACAGGTTCCATGGGTCGAGGCGATTCGCGCCTCCTCTCAGCCCGCCTTCCGCAAGCTCCCCTTCCTCGATTATAAGGCACGCCACATGGCTGCGCGCAATAGTTAACCAAGTGGATAAAACACGTACAGTGTGCCCTCCTCGACTGCGACCGCCGCCTCGCGGCCCTCGAGCTCGTTCGACAGTCCCCATGTCGTGCGATTGGTGAGCGTATCGTCGTCGATACTGTAGTGCATTCCGCGCTCGATCACGCCGTACGATTCGGCCGTGGCGGAAAAGACGGAAACGGTGCCCTTCTCCAAAAGCGGGAGCTCGAAGACGTCGGGGCCGACGAGGATCCGAATCGCGTAGTCGTCGGCAACGAACGTGACGTCCATGCCCTCTTCGGCGAAACGCGCGCACATCTGCAGGTTTGCGATGGTGTGATCGAGCCGGCCTCCGAGGGCCCCGTATATGACGACCTCGTCGTAGCGGCGCATTTTCACGCGGTCCATCGCCACTTCGAGGTCCGATTTGTCCTTCTCAACGGGAAGCGACACGACGCGGCGGCATTTCGGGACGTATCCGAGCGAATCGAAGTCCCCAATCGCCATATCGGGGCTGAACCCCGCTTTCTCGAGATGTGCGAAGCCGGCGTCGACGGCGTAGACCTCCGTGAACCTGCCCTCATTCGCCCAAGCGGTGAAATGGCCTTCGTTGAAATCAAGTGCCGCGACGAGCGCGCAGGTGGTCATGATGCCTCCCCGGATTGATGGTAATGAGTTCACATGATTCTAACGCAGGCGCGAGCGGGCTTTCAAATGTTAGAATGGCTAACGCGAGTGGGCTCGACGGCCGCGTACGCGCTTGCGTGCGAGGAAAGTCCGGGCTCCATAGGGCAAGATGCCAGCTAACGGCTGGGCGGGGCGACCCGACGGAAAGCGCCACAGAAAAGAAGACTCCCCCGCTACGGCGGGAGAAAAGCTGAAACGGTGCGGTAAGAGCGCACCAGCGCGTCGGCAACGGCG
>CAMOUE010000212.1 GCA_946626265.1 uncultured Eggerthellaceae bacterium
ACGCCGGCCATCTCGTCCATCATGAATATGCCGAGCTCGCGGCCGAGCTTGCGATGGTCGCGCTTCTCGGCTTCCTCGAGGTTGTGCAAGTACTCGTCGAGTTCCTTCTGCTTGAAGAACGCCGTGCCGTAGATACGCTGCAGCTGCTCACGCTCGGAATCGCCGCGCCAATAGGCGCCCGCGATCTTCTGGAGCTTGAACGCCGGAACCTTCGAGGTGTTGGGCAGATGCGGACCGCGGCACAGGTCGGTGAACGAGCCGATCGTGTAGGTGGTGATCGTCTCGTCGGCCGGCATCTCGCTTATGAGCTCGACCTTGAAGGGCTGGTCGGCGAACATCTCGAGCGCCTCGTCGCGCGAGACGACCTTGCGCTCGAACGGCTCGGCCGCCTCGACGATCTCGGCCATGCGCTTCTCGATGGCCTCGAAGTCGTCGCTCGAGATCGTGCGGTCGAGCTTGATGTCGTAATAGAACCCGTTGTCGATAGCCGGGCCCACACCGAACTTCACGTCGCCGTACAGGTCGACGAGGGCCGCCGCCATCACGTGAGCGGTGGAATGGCGCAGCAGCTCGAGCGCCTCGGGGCTTTTGTTCGTGACTATGGAGACCGTGTCCCCATCCGCGACCTCCCACGAGAGGTCGACTTGCTTTCCGTTGACGACGCCGCCGAGCGCGGCCTTCGCCAAGCCGGATCCGATCGAGGCGGCGACGTCGGCGACGTTCGCCCCTTCCGCGAGTTCCTTCTCGGATCCGTCGGGCAGTACGATGTTCATGTTGGTTCCTTTCCGCCGGGCGCATACAAAGCGCCTGCTTCTCCGCCGGGCACGTACAAAGTGCCTGCTTTCCGCGCTCGCCTTTTAAAGCGCATTGGCCCAGTATAGATGAAAGCCGCCGAAGTCGGCGGCTTTCGCGTAGATGTATGGAGAAATGGTCGAGCGCTTACGAACGGGCGTGGCTGCGCGCTCCCTGCGTCGAGATCGGCGTCGTGCAGTACGGGCACGCCGTCCACTGCGGATCGAGCGCATGATGGCACGTCGGGCACAGGTTCTTCAGGCGCTGGTGGCAATTCGGGCACATGACGTAGTCCGCCTCGACGGGATACCCGCAAGCCGCGCATTCGCCGTACTTCATGAGCTCGCGTTGCTTCAAGGCGACCTCGAGTTCTTGCTCGTCGCGGTCGATTTGCAGCAGCGGAGGCCTGAGCAGGCAATATGCAATAACGCCCAGGAGCGGGACCAGTGCCACGATAGCCCAGAGATACCACAGCGTGCCACGCATGTACGCATCGCGGGCCACCCAGATGATGCTCAGGACGTAGAGCACGACAAGGCAGACCACGATTGCGAACAACGCGGATTGGAGTTCAGGTGTCCAAAGTTGTGAAAGCAATTCGCTCATGTACAACCCCTCATTCGTTTATACGACGATTACGGCGAACCATTATATCCTAGATTACTTGATGAGTCAGCGGCTCGCCCGCGACATAACGACGAAGATTGTCGCAGCAGATCTCGCAGATGCGCTCTTCCGTCTCGACGCTATGGCCGAACGCGCCGCCGGAGATATGCGGCGTGATGTTGCACCGGGGATGCCGCCAGAGCGGATGCTTGAGCGGCAGCGGCTCGGGTTCCGTGACGTCGAGCGCCGCCCCGCGCAGGCGCCCCGAACCGAGCGCGCGGTACAGCGCGTTCATGTCGACGAAGCTTCCGCGCCCGACGTTGACGAGCACCGCCCCCTCCTTCATGCGCGAGAAACGCCTATCGTTGAAGTAGTTGGTGGTCTCGGGCGATTTCGGCAGGCAGCACACGACCACGTCGGCGTCGACGAGGCGGCTCTCGGCCTGGGGCAACGTGACGAGCTCGTCGAAATACGGACGAGGTGCCGTCGCGTCGCGGCATACGCCGATGACGCGCTCGACGTCGAAGCCCGACAGCCTCTTCGCGACGCACGAGCCGATGTCGCCCGCACCGTAGACCAGAACGGTCGACCCTTCGAGCGACTTGACCGGGCCCAGGTCCTTCCACGATTCGGTCGGCTGCTGGCGAATGTAGGCGCCGAGGTTCTGGGTCATGGACAGTATCTGGCCGACTACGTACTGCGACACCGTGTGCCCGTACGCGTAGCCCGCGACGTTCGTGAGCGCGATCCCCTCGGGAAACAGCGTCCCCGACGTGTACTGGTCGGTGCCCGCCCATGTCATCTGCACCCATTTGAGCGACTTCGCGTCCTTGAGGTGCGACAGTGCAGGCTCCCCGATCACGACGTCGGCCTGCTCGACCGCCTCGCGCACCGCCGTCTGGGCTGCAACCGGCCCCTTCGGGATAATCTGGGTCACCGTCGCGTCGGGCCCGGCCGCCTCGCGTATGCGCACCATATGACCCTCGTTGAACGGAACCAGCACCACTACGTTCACGTTGTGCTCCTCCCCATTTAGCAGCAGCGCCGAAACGCGCCGCAGCCCTCGATACATGTCTGTGTGATTTGTCCTGCCTTTCAATATAGCTTATTTGCATATTTCCAATCGTGTATCATTTGTGAGTTACTTCATTCACGAGGAGACGACATGGCAGATAACGAAAGCAAGAAAATCGACTACGATTTCGCGGCGCACGAGAGGCCGCTTTTCGACGCCTGGAAGAGCGCGGGCTACTTCAGGCGCGGCGAGGGCAAGGGCGACTATGCGGACCATCCGTACACGATCGTCATTCCCCCGCCCAACATCACGGGCGTGCTGCACATGGGGCATGCGCTCAACGACACGATCCAGGACACCTGCACCCGCCATGCGCGCATGCAGGGCCGCCCGACGCGCTGGGTGCTCGGCACCGACCACGCCGGCATCGCCACGCAGACGAAGGTGGACAAGAAGCTGGCCGACGAGGGCGTGTCGCGCCTGCAGATCGGCCGCGAGGCCTTCATCGACGAGTGCTGGAAATGGCGCGAGGAGTACGGCAACACGATCGTCAGCCAGATCAAGGGCATGGGCTGCTCGTGCGACTACGACGACGAGCACTTCACGCTCGACCCCGATTACGCGCACGCCGTGCGCCAGACGTTCGCCGACTGGTACCACGACGACCTCATCTACCGCGGCAAGCGCATCGTCAACTGGTGCCCGCATTGCACGACGGCCATCGCCGACGACGAGGCCGAGTACGTCGAGGAGACCGGGCATCTGTGGCACCTGCGCTACCCGCTCGTAGAGCCGATCGACGGCCAGGAGTACATCGTCGTCGCCACGACGCGTCCCGAGACGATGCTCGGCGACACGGGCGTCGCCGTATCGCCGAAGGACCCGTCGAAGAAGAAGTTCGTCGGCGCGAAGGTGAAGCTGCCGCTCGTCGACCGCGAGATCCCCAT
>CAMOUE010000213.1 GCA_946626265.1 uncultured Eggerthellaceae bacterium
GGCGGGCGCGAGTGGCGAAGTGACGAAGTGGCGAAGTGACGAAGTGACGAAGTGACGAGGAAGGATCGAGATGATCGCGTTTCTTGAAGGAAGCGTAGCCGGCAAGACCTTGACGAGCGTCTACCTCAACGTGTCGGGCGTCGGTTTCGAGGTTGCCATGTCGCAGGCGGCCCTTGCCAAGATCCCCCAAGCCGGGGAGCGTGCGGTCGTACACACGTACCTGCAGGTTCGCGACGACGGCATGTCGTTGTTCGGCTTCTTGTCGCTCGAGGAGAAAGCCCTTTTCGAACGCCTGATCACGGTGAGCGGAGTTGGGCCGAAGGTGGCACTTGCCGCGCTGTCGTCTTATGCGCCCGGCCAGCTCGTCGACTACATAGCTGCGCAGGACGTGGCAGCGATTCAACGCATACCCGGCATTGGCAAAAAGACCGCATCGCGCATAATACTCGAGTTGAAAGGGTCGTTCGACCAGGGCATTGCGAGCTTGTTCGACGAGCCGGCCCCGCCCGAGAACAAGGCTCTCGAAGGCGCGCGCGAGGCGCTGCTGTCCATGGGGTTCACATCTGCGGAAACCGACCTTGCGCTCAAGGGGGCTCCCGAGGGCGGCAACGAGTCCGCGCTGCTACAATACGCATTGAAGAAACTCGGAGCATAAGGTGGCTATGTCGTCAGGAATCGAAATAGAGGGTCTCGTGTTCGATGCGGGGGCGTCGAATCGCACGTCGTCCCGGGGCGACTCGGGCGAAGCGCCTGCCGATCGAACCGTGTCGGCGGACCTGCAGGAAGAGGACCTCGCGTTCGACAGGAGCCTTCGTCCCAAGTACCTGAAGGACTATCTAGGGCAGACGAAGATCAAGGAGTCGCTCGCCATCCTGATCGAGGCCGCGCAGGCCCGCGGCGAAGCGGCCGATCACATCCTGTTCTCGGGACCTCCAGGTTTGGGCAAGACGACGTTGGCTACGGTCGTGGCCAACGAAATGGGCGCCAACATCAAAACGACGAGCGGTCCTGCCATCGAGCGCACGGGCGACCTCGCGGCCATTCTCACGAACCTCGAGGAAGGGGACGTGCTGTTCATCGACGAGATTCACCGCATGAATCGCATGGTCGAAGAGGTGCTGTATCCCGCGCTCGAGGACTATGCGCTCGACATCGTCGTGGGCAAGGGCCCCGCAGCCCGGTCCATCCGGCTCGATTTGCCGCATTTCACGCTCATAGGCGCGACGACGCGGACGGGCCTGCTCACCGGGCCGTTGCGCGATCGCTTCGGCATCGCGTTCCGGCTGCAGTACTATACGCCCGACGAGCTCGCCTCGATCGTCCGCCGTTCGGCTGCCATCCTCGAGGTTCCCATCGCTGATGACGGCGCGCTCGAAATCGCCCGTCGGAGCAGGGGCACGCCCCGCCTTGCGAACCGCTTGCTCAAACGCGTGCGCGATTGGGCGCAGGTGCGCGGCGACGGCACGATCACGGAGGACGTCGCGGCGCAGGCGCTGAGCTTCTTCGAGGTCGACTCGCTCGGCCTCGACGCCATGGACAACCGCATATTGGAGATGCTTGCCGTGCAGTTCTGCGGTCGGCCCGTCGGGCTCGGCACGCTCGCCTCGGCGCTGTCGGAGGAGCCCGACACGCTCGAAGACGTCTACGAGCCGTTCCTCATGCAGCAGGGCCTCGTCATTCGCACGCCCAAGGGCAGGCAGGCGACCGCCCGCGCCTACGAGCATCTCGGTCTCGTCGCCCCGGAGGGGTTGTGACGATGTTCGAGCAAGACTACCTCATGAGACAGCTGCTGGCGTTCTTCCAAGCGCTCGCCCGCTCGTGGGAGATGAAAGAAGAAGACGACGACCCTGCGCTCGCGGCCGAGACGCTCGAGAACGCCATCAGCAGCGCAGTGGACATGGACGGCGGCATCTTGCTCTCGCTCGCGCCCGAGTCGATTGCGTCCGTCATGCGCGTGTCGGGGATAGACCCCCAAGTCACGCGTTACATCGCGCATGGCCTCCTGCTCGAGTCGGTGTATCTGTCGGATGCCGGCGACGAGGCTCTCGCGCACGTCCGCGCGGGGCAGGCGCGCGCCATCGCTCGCGAGTACGGGTTCGAGTTACCGGACGACCCGGCTGATTTCGAGGCGCTCTCAGAAGGGCTCGACGAGCTGTCGGTGTCGGGCTTTTCCGACGTGCTGTGGGACGATTTTTCGGTTGACAGTGATGAGCTGGGATATTAGTCAACTCCGTTGTGCTGCATTTCAATTATGGAAAATTACTCATAAATACGTATTTGTTTGGCAAAAACGAAACAAAACGGTAAAATCAGGTGGGTTTTATCATTTTTTGTCGTATAGTGTCACTCGTGCCCTTAAAGGAGGGTGATGCCGACGCCATGCGGCACGGTAAGAATGCGCCTCGTGGAAGCGGGGCATTAGGGAAGAGGATTTGATATGGCGCAAGGAACTGTGAAATGGTTCAACCCTGAGAAGGGTTACGGCTTTATTTCCCAAGAGGGCGGCGAGGACCTGTTCGTGCATTGGAGCGAGATCCAGATGGACGGCTACAAGACGCTCGACGAGGGTGCTTCGGTCGAATTCGAAATCACCACGGGCGACAACGGCAAGCTCCAGGCGAGCAACGTCGTCAAACTCTAGTGACTGATTCGCGGCGTTAACGTGACGGCTCCAGCCGATGTCGGCTGGAGCCGCTTTTGTTTTAAAGCCGCAGGGCCATGTAGGTCGTATGCGGGCATCCTTTTGGTTGACCGGGCAAAAGCCGCGACCCTCGCATGCCTGCGATAAGTATCGTCAAGTCCCATTATGCGGGGCTGTTAGCTTGTCATGCTTTGCTGCGCAATTACCGTGGCACCCTGCAGCTCGCGCTTCGCGTGCGCAATCGTGATACCAACAATTGAGGCAGCTCGCATGGGGTTCGTGACCATGCCGGGATTGTGTTAACATGTCCCAATATATGTACATATAAATCTTGCTTCGGGAGTACTATGTCATCGTTCCTTCGAAGGGGCGGTTTCCCTTCCATCTTTCTGCATATAACCTTTGTTCACGCCGCCCCGCGAAGGAACTCTTGATTTGCCGCCGCGGCTGCTGGCCGCATCGTCCCCAGCCAACGGGCAGGAGCGCACTTCCCCGGTAATCTGCCAGGGCCACCGGGCGTTGCGCCCCCGATCAGCGCACTTCCCCGATATCCTGCCGCAGGTGCCGGTTTGGTAGCCCTCGGATCAGCGCACATCTCGGATATCCTGCCACCCCCGCGAACTCGCGGCATAATATCCGAGATGTGCGTCGTCGCC
>CAMOUE010000214.1 GCA_946626265.1 uncultured Eggerthellaceae bacterium
ACACCGGGAGCATGGATGTCGACTTGCGTCATATGCATTCCCCTCTTCTCTTCCGATTGCTTTTCGAGCCCTGATGGACTCGTCCACACCTATATATAGGATTGCCTCTTCGAGACGTTTGCCCTTCCCTCTCGAGGCCTACCCTACAGCAACTACGCCCACTCCTAGGCATAGTCAACAAATGGATTATACAGAGTTGTTCAAATAAATCCACACAAGATATTGGAACTACGACAAGCGATTCACGATAGCTCCCGAACGGTTGATGCGTTTTCGTAAGGACACTTTTGGGATAGGGGATGAAACGGGGCGAAGGGAGAAAGACGCGAACAAGCGCAAGAACCGAGCGCGCCCCGGGCGAAAACGAGCCTCATCGGGACATGTTCCATCGGCCCTCCACGCTCGCCCGCGCGGACTCGCGGACAAATCGAGCGTCGATTCGAGCCGAAATCCGCAGCTAAACGAACTCCTCGAACCAGACGCAGGCCATATGACGGCGAGGATCGGGAACTACCATGCCTCGAACCTGGATTGTCGTGGTTTCGAGGAAAGGATGTCATATGAGCCTGAAAACGCCATGTAACAACGAACGCTCGGCACCGAGGGCATTAGGCGCCCTGATTTGCGGCGCCCGCCTGCTCATTGCCGCAGCTCTGGCCGCTGCGCTGTGCGGCACGGCACCGCCCGCCCACACGGCGTGGGCCGACGACGGGACGCTCGACTCGGCGCTCGGGATATCGCGCGAGCAGTTCGTCAAGTCGATCGAGGACAATTGGAAGGACAACTACGAGGGAACCCGGTACGAGGGCTGGTATCTCAGCGAGAACGCCTACCCTTCATACAACGAAGGTATGTGGTGGCCACGCGGCAATCCCTCCCCCACCGGGCATGTCGGCATGAACTGCGGCGGCTTCGTCGCCCGCGCGCTCATCGACGCGGGGGCCAGCGAGGACACGTCGTTCATGAAGGACTGGTGGGCAGGATACGGCACGGCGGCGGGCCATTACGCCAACGCCCGCACGTTCCTCCGCATCGTCGACGGGTACGGACTCGAGTTCTATCGCTACGATAGCGATCCGGTCCCCGAGGACGGCGACCCGCAAGCCGCCATGGAAGCCGCGAAGAACCGCGCGAAGGACAAGCTCCTCGCAGACGGGAAAGCCGCGAAGGGCGACATCATCGTCATGATCGACGATCCAGACGATGGCGGCTACGACGACTACGGTCGTTGGCACGGCCACGTCAGCGACTCGCATATCGGCATATTCTGGGGCGATTCGCCGGATGACGACAAGCTCCTCCACTCGTCCCACGACGTCGACATGTCCGTCGACTCCGTCGCGTCGGGCTGCGTGGCCTCGCGCATAGCCCCGAAATGCTGGGGGTCGAAGATATTCCTGATCAAATTCGACAAGACGGGAGACCTCGAGCTCGTGAAGACATCGGGCCTTCCGTCAATCACCGACTCGAATGGGCTGTACTCGCTCGAGGGCGCCGTCTACGCGGTGTACTCGGGAAATGAAAAGGTTGCGACCATCACCACCGGCGCGGACGGGCGCGGACACGCCTCGGGCCTGCCCTCCGGAACGTACACGGTGAAGGAGGAGCTGGCGCCTCGCGGGTACAAGCCCGACGGGAAGTCGTACAAGGTGACGATCGCATCGGGACAGACCACCGCGCTGTCGGTCACCGACACGCCCGCATACGAGTCGAGCGGAATCGGGGTGGAGAAGATCGACGGCTCGACGGGCGAAGGCTCCCCGCAGGGCGCGGCGAGCCTTGCCGGCGCCGAGTTCACGTTCAAATACTACGCCGGAGAGTACGACGAGTCGAACCTGCCCGCCAAGGCGGACCGCACATGGGTCCTCAAGACGGGAAACGACGGCGTCGCGTCCATAGCCGCAGGCGACTCCCTGAAAGTGTCGGGAGACGACTTCTTCCGCGACGAGTCCAACCGCCCGATCGTGCCGCTCGGAACGATCGCGATCGCCGAGACGAAGGCGCCGGCGGGCTACAACCTCGACAACGCCGGCCACGGCAAGCCCAAAACGTACGTAGCCCACATCGTCGAGGACGAGTCGAAGCAAACCCGGGCGGCAATCGCGCCTGTGAACTACAAGGGAATCGAGAGGAACGCCGAACGCAACACGCCCCGCTCCCCCGACAGCGCAATGCGCGGAAACATCGAAATCGTGAAAAAGGACGCGGCGACGAAGTCGGGCAAGCCCCAGGGAAGCGCAGCGCTCAGAGGCGCCGTCTACGAAATCGTGAACGACAACGCCAATCCCGTCCTCTCGCCACAGAGCAATTCGCTTGTCGGCAAGGGCAACGTCGTGTGCGAGATCGTGACCGACGCGCAGGGCCGCGCCTCGACGTCCAACGCGGCCCTCAACGGCTGGTCGATTCCCGGCGACTGGAACGGCTGCGCCCTTCCCTTCGGGAGCTACACCATCAAGGAGAAGTCCGCCTCCGAAGGATACAAGGTGAACGTCGAATGGACCGGAACGGCCCGCATCGACAGGAACGGGGCGACGGCTTCCACCGCCACCGACGAGGACGTCATGCGCGGCAACATCGCGATTTCCAAAGACGACGTTCAGCTCGCCGTGCACACGCCGCAGGGAGCCGCCACGCTCGCCGGCGCCGTCTACGAGATCGTGAACGACAACGCAGCCCCCGTCGTCTCCCCCCAGACGGGACGGGAGGTATCTCAAGGGGGCGTCGTGTGCGTCGTGACGACCGACGAGGACGGCTTGGCTTGCACCGACAACGCAGAAGCCAACGGCTGGGCGATTCCCGACGAATGGCAGGGATGCGCGCTCGCATACGGCACGTACACCGTTCGCGAGAAGGGCGCCTCGACCGGGTATCTCGTCAACGTCTCGTGGTCGGGGGCCGCGAAGGTAACCGACGAGGGCTCGCGGGCCGAGCTCGACGCGCCCGAAACCGTTCAAAGGGGCAACATCGACCTCGTCAAGCGCGATGCGCAAACGGCATCGGGAAGCGCGCAGGGCGACGCGACGCTCGAGGGCGCCGTCTACGAGGTCGTGAACGCGAACGCGAACCCCGTCGTCTCGCCGCAATGGGGGGAACCCGTCGCGGCAGGCGAGGTCGTATGCGAAATCGTGACCGATGACGCAGGCCGTGCATCGACGACGTCGTCCGACGCGAACGGTTGGTCCATACCCGAAGACTGGCAAGGATGCGCGCTCGCGTACGGCACGTACACCGTTCGCGAGAAGGGCGCCTCGACCGGCTACGAGCTGAACGTGTCGTGGTCGGGCGAAGGGGC
>CAMOUE010000215.1 GCA_946626265.1 uncultured Eggerthellaceae bacterium
GCGCGATGTGCGCATATACGGGGCTCTTCGCCGATACCGGCGGGTTCAGGTTCCAGAACAGCGGGAGCGAGGCGTTCGCTTGCGCCTCCGAGCTCGTCGAGCTCGGAGTCGATCCTGCGAAGGTGGCGACGGCGGTGTACCAGAACCGCTCGCTTGCGTCCGTGATGCTCGAGGGACGCGCGATCGAGCATTTGGAGATTCTGGCCGGCGGCAAGGCGGCTTTAAGCTATGTGAGCATGGCGGACATGGAGAGCGTGGGCGCCGTCAAGGCCGACTGCGACCCGCTCGTCGAGATACTTCGCTCCATCCGCGGAGTTACCGTGGCGTGCATGCTCAGGGAGCATGAAGACTGCGTGCGCGGCAGCTTGCGCGCAAAGGACGACACCGACGTCTCCGCGCTTGCCCGTCGGCACGACGGCGGTGGCCATAAGGCCGCTGCAGGCATGACGCTTCATGAGCCTCTTGCAGATGCCGTCGCTCGCATGAGGGACGAGCTGCGCCAACTACTCGGAAGCGACTAGAACGTGGCGACGAGGAGGGGAGCTTCCGGACTTTCGCTCGTCGTGGCCGTGAACAAGCCTGCCGGCTTGTCGTCCCATGACGTCGTTAACAGGTGTCGAAGGATTTTCGGCGAACGGCGATGCGGCCATACCGGAACGCTCGACCCGCTCGCCACGGGCGTGCTTCCCATATGCGTGGGGCCGGCGACGAGGCTCGACAAGTTCATGACGAGCCACGACAAACGCTATCGCGTGAAGATGCGTTTCGGGTTCGAGACGACGACGGACGATTCTGCGGGCGAGCGGACGGCGAGCGCCTCGATTCCCTCGTACCTGTACGACGAGGAGTTCGCACGCCAGCGCGTTGCGGGCCTCGTCGGTCGACATATGCAGGTCCCGCCACGGTACTCGGCGATAAAGATCGCGGGGAAGAAGGCGTACGAAGCCGCCCGCGCGGGCGACGACGTCGAGCTCGAGCCGCGGCCGATAGAGGTGCTCGAAGCCGAATTCGTGCGCCTCGAAGGCGAGACTGGCGCCGACCAGCTGGAATGGGTGTTCGACGTTTTCGTCTCGAAAGGGACCTACATCAGGTCGCTCGTCCGCGACTTGGGCAGGCAGCTCATGTGCCCGGCCCATGTGTCGGGGCTCGAACGTCGGAGCGTCGGGCGCTTGACGTTGGAGCACTGCAACACGCTCGAGTCGATCGAACGACTGGGCGTCGACGCCGCGATAGACCCCGTACGCATCCTCGGGCTTCGTTTCGCGTTCTGCGACGATAGCGCCCGCTTCGTCGCATCCGGCAACAAGCTCTATTCGAATCAAGTTCATCTTAACGAGCGGCTCGATATGGACAGGGGGCTGCAGGGATGCGCATGCGTGTCCGGCGTTTGCGAATCGCCCGAGGAGCCTTTCGACGGCGAACTAGCCTGCATCGTTGTTGAGAACAGGTTGAAGGGTTTGTACCGATTCGATGCTCGCGATGGCGTTTGGAAGGCCGAGACGGTTTTCTCGACGGGAATCTACAGGGGATAGCTTCGGGGTCTTTTGTCAAATTGTGCATCCATTTGCCTTTAATACAAGCCGTTTACCCTAGACAAAGAATACAAATCACTTAGAATAGGTGGGCTGTTGATTTCGCGCCCTCATGCCCGGCGCGAAGTCAACACAACCATTTGTTCCCAAGTTGCAAGGAGGAAACGCGTGACTACAGCAGTAGCGTGGATGGCCCCCATTTGCGCCGCAATCGGCATTTGCGTGGCGGGCTATCTGGGAAGCTGGGTTCTGAAGCAGGATCCCGGCCCCGACAAGATGAACAACATTTCCCTGAAGATCCAGCAAGGCGCGCAGGCGTTCCTGATGGCCGAGTACAAGATGCTCGCCATCTTCGTCGTCGTCGTCGCGCTCATCATGTGCTTCGCGCTGTCGCCGTGGACGGCCGCCGCGTTCGTCACGGGCGCCATCCTCTCGGCCGCTGCTGGCTACGTAGGCATGTTCGTGGCCACGCGCGCGAACACCCGCACGACCCATGCTGCGGAGGAAAGCGTGGCCCGCGCACTCAACGTCAGCTTCAAGTCCGGCCTCACCATGGGCCTTTGCGTCGCGTCCTTCGCGCTGATGGGCCTGTCGCTGTGGCTCATCCTGCTCGTTTTCGGCGTCGACACCACGGCCCTCATGCACGAGCATGTCGGCATGGTCGAGGGCTTTGCGACCGGCGCTTCCGCTGTCGCGCTGTTCGCCCGTGTCGGCGGCGGCATCTACACCAAGGCCGCTGACGTGGGCGCTGACCTCGTCGGCAAGGTCGAGGCTGGCATTCCCGAGGACGACCCGCGCAATCCGGCGACCATCGCCGACAACGTCGGCGACAACGTCGGCGACGTAGCGGGCATGGGCTCCGACCTGTTCGAGTCCTACACCGGCTCCATTCTCGCGCCGACGATCCTGGCGGCCACGTTCGCAGAGCTCGGCTATTTCGGCGCGTTCGGCAGCATCGACATGACGTGGGCCATCATCACCCCGGTCATCATTGCCGCATGCGGCATCATCACCTCGATTATCGGCCTGTTCGCCGTCCGTGCGAAGGAAGGCGCCGAGCTGCACAAGGCGCTCAACCGCGGCACCTACCTCGCAGCCGTCATCGAGATCATCGCCATCTTCGTGATCTTCTTCCTCTGGAACGGCCAGTCCCAGATCGGCCAGCCGATCTTCCTGTTCGGCTCGGTCGTGTGCGGCCTCGTCGCCGGCCTGCTCATCGGCAAGACGACCGAGTACTTCTGCTCTGACCAGTACAACCCGGTTCACAAGATCGCAGAGGCTTCCGAGACCGGAGCCGCCACCAACATCATCGAGGGTCTCTCCACGGGCATGCTCTCGACGATCATCCCGATTCTTCTCGTCGCTTTCGCGATCATCGGCGCATACACGTTCGGCAACATGGCGTTCGCTACGCCCGAGGGCGGTTCCATCCAGGCCGGCCTGTTCGGTGTCGCGCTTGCCGCCACCGGCATGCTTTCCAACACGGCGATCACGATCGGCGTCGATGCCTACGGCCCCGTTGCCGACAATGCGGGCGGCATCGCCGAGATGGCGGGCCTTCCCGAGGAGATTCGCGACCGTACCGACTCCCTCGACGCCGTCGGCAACACCACGGCCGCCATCGCCAAGGGCTTCGCCATCGCCTCCGCCGGCCTCGCCGCCATCTCGCTGTTCGTCTCCTACCAGGCGACTATGCATCATGCGTTCCCGAACTTCAGCCTCACGCTGACCGACCCGATGATCATCGC
>CAMOUE010000216.1 GCA_946626265.1 uncultured Eggerthellaceae bacterium
CGTCTTCGCCCTGGGCGTTGACGAGGTAGTCGCCGTAGAATTCCTTGGTGCCGTCGGCAGCGTTACGGGTGAACGCGACGCCGGTCGCGGACGTGTCGCCCTTGTTGCCGAAGACCATGCACTGGACGTTGACGGCAGTGCCCAGGTCGTCGGCGATCTTGTTCTGCTTGCGGTACAGCGTCGCGCGCGGGTTGTTCCAGGAACCGAAGACGGCCTCGATGGCGAGTTTCAGCTGGACCATCGGGTCCTGCGGGAACGCGACGACGCCATCGACGACGAGCTCGGGATACTCGGCCGCGTCGACGCTCTCGGAGAAGATGCCCTTGAACGTGGCGACGAGCGCCTCGAGGTCGGCGGCATCGAGTTCGGTGTCTTCCTTGACGCCCTTGGCGTCCTTGGCGGCCGTGATCGCCTTCTCGAACTTGTCGCCGTCGATGCCCATGACGACGTTGCTGAACATCTGGATGAAGCGGCGATAGCTGTCCCACGCGAAGCGGGGGTTGTCGGTCTGCTTGATGAGGCCCTGGATGGAGCGGTCGTTGAGGCCGAGGTTGAGGACGGTGTCCATCATGCCGGGCATGGACATCGGGGCGCCCGAGCGGACGGAGACCAGCAGCGGGTCATCGTCGTCGCCGATCTTCTTCCCCATGCGCTCCTCGAGGTCGGCACGGAACTCGGCGATCTCGTCGAGCGCGCCTTCCGGCCACGTGTTGTCTGCATTCGCGTACTCCATGCAGGTCTGGCACGTAATAGTGAAACCCGGGGGGACGGGAAGGCCGATGTTGGCCATCTCGGCAAGGTTGGCCCCCTTGCCGCCCAACGCGTATTTCATGTCGGTGTTGCCCTCAGTTACGTTGTTGCCCTGTGCGTCCTTGCCAAACTTGTAGACGCGCTTAACTGCTTCAGTCACCATGCACTCCTTGTCGTCATTGCCTCGATTAACTGAACCACCGGATACCGATCCCGCTTCGTGGAATCGGTAACTTTTATATATTAGCGCAAATAGACGAGACGGTCGTACTTTTATGCCGCGTCTTTACGTTTTGGCGAAACGGTTTCGCATGCGGTGCCCGCGCGGTTCGCGCATGGCGTCCCCGCAAGCTGTTTTCACATGCGGTGCTCGCATGCGGAGAAGCTTGCCGCGTTGGCGCCGGCTCGCCTCCGCCGGATGCGGCCGCGCCAGATGTTGACGGTAAAAGAGCGACCCAGGCGTGCGCCTGGGCCGTCAGCTTATCGGGTTCCCGTCGTGTTCCGCCCCGAGGGCCCACGCGGTGTGCTTCAGGGGACTTCCCTATTCGTAGCACTTTCCGATTTAGAGCACTTCCTTGCTCATCGGTGCAAGCCCGAGGCTGATTTTCAGGTTGCCGTTGAGGCAGCGCAGCTCGTCGATCATCTTCTTCTCGAGGCCCGACTCCTTCATGGTCACGCTGTACTCGAGCTGGTAGAGGCTGCCCATGTTGGAGGTCTGGACGCTTGCGAGCTGGTAATTTGACGTGTACTGACCGAGAATCTCGTCGAACATGCCCTCGAACTCGAGGTCTTCCGGAATCGTGACCTTCAGCGTCTTGCGCCCGCCTTTCTCGGAGCCGAACGGCGTTGTCACGTAGATGACGTTGAAGATGCCGACCACGAGCGCGAGCAGAACTGCGACGCCGATGTAGCCCATGCCCGTCGCCAAGCCGATGGCCATGGCCAGAAACACGCTGCCGATGTCCTTCGCCGTGCCCGCAATCGAGCGGAAGCGCACGAGGTTGAACACGCCCATGACCGCGACGCCGGCGCCGAGGTTGCCGTTTACGAGCAAGATGACCATCTGGACGATCACGGGCAGAAGCGCAAGCGTGATCACGAAGTTCTTGGAGTAGTTATGCTTGTACATGTATATGCATGCCACGGCGAGCCCCAGCACAATCGAGGCGATCGTGCACCACATGAAACCGTCGGCAGTGACGGCCGTCATGGCCGATTCGGTCGTACCGAGCACCGATGTAAACAGCGTATCCACTTATAGTTCCTTTCCCCGCATATACCTTGCATGGCGGAACGCTCCCCGCCACGTTTGAGATATTAGGCTCGCTTCCTTAAAACACCCTGAAACGGCAGCGCGTCATAGTTTGGTCTCGGCGTGTCTGGATCGTAGGGCGGCATGGCGTCCGGCGGCGCGTGCGGCGGCACGGGCGCGGGCGGCTGGCGACGACGGCGCGTGCGGCGGCACGGGCCCGGGCGGCTGGCGGGCGTTTTCCACCTGGCAAAAGTGTTGACTGCAAAATCGCACTTGTATAGTGAAAAATGCTGCATATTCGCACTTGTTTATATATACAAGCCGCGATTAGCAGCATATTTCACCAAACAAGTGCGATTTTGCAGTCAACACTTTCAAACGCGCTCATGCTGACTCCAGATGGCTTTTTGCGAGTATTCGTGCGCCCGCGGAAATCACCGCCGATCACCGTAATAACCTGCATTTTGCATTTGCTATTTTCTTATGAATGCTGACAGGTACGCACCTTCACATACATTGCTGTCGAAAATGCCCTGCAAGCATTATCAATGCTTTCTTCGGCTCGCAATGTGCACAGAAACAGATGGCCCCGGTTGGGGGACCGGGGCCGCAAGGTAGGGTGGAACGGCTAGTTTATTTCGCGTGACGGGCATCACGCGCGACGGGTACTACGTGCGACGAACGTCACGCATGGAGAGCAACTGCGGCGGCAATCCTCTTGGGCCAGAAGGCTGCGAAACGCCTCTTCTTGCCCTGCCCGCCATTCTGGCCAGCCTGCGGACGGACACGGTCGCCCGACACGCCGGCATCGCCCTGCGGACGGACGCGGTCGCCCGACACGCCGGCATCGCCCCGCGGACGGACGCGGTCGCCGTTCGCAACGGCGCCTCCGCGCGTCACGCGTTGCGGGGCGCCCGTGATCTGGTAGGCGTTACCGTACTTAGAGAAGCTCTGCGGCTTCACGCCGCACTCGTCGAGCAGCTGCACGAGCCACAGGGGATATGCACCCGCGCATTTGACTTCCATGAGAACCTTTCCGCCGGTCAGGACGAAATCCCGCCCCTCGCGGCGCACGGCGTCATCGTAGTCGAAACGCTCGCCAGCCACGTCGACGTAGGATATGTCCCGGTCGAACGTCACGCGCACATCTGATTCGGGGTCATCCGGGTCGATTGCCTTCCAGGCCTCGCGCATGCAGCTCACGACCATGGACGGTTCGAGCGATTCGTAGCGTGAGAGGAACGCATCGATCTCGAGGGCGATCTGGCGG
>CAMOUE010000217.1 GCA_946626265.1 uncultured Eggerthellaceae bacterium
CCTCGAGCGTGGTGGGCATGTTCGCGCCCTCGCCGACGATCTTGCAGCCGTTGGCGACGAGCTTTTCGGCATCCTCGAGCAGCAGCGTGTTCTCGCGTGCGCACGGAAGCGCGATGTCGCACTTGACGCCCCAGACGTTGCGGCCGTCCTCGGCGTGGTACTCGGCGTTCGGACGGTAATCGGTGTACATGGCCAGGCTCACGCCCTTGTCGTGGCCGGAGCGCTTCGCGGCGTAGATCGCCTCGAGCGCCTCGACGCTGATGCCCTCGGCGTCGTAGACCCAGCCCTTGGTGTCGGTGCAGGCGACGACCTTGGCGCCGAGCTGCTCGGCCTTCTGGATGGCGTAGATGGCGACGTTGCCGGAGCCGTGGACGACGACAGTCTTGCCCTCGAAGGAGTCGCCGTGGCACTTCAGGTACTCGTCGACGAAGTACACGAGGCCGTAGCCGGTCGCCTCGGTGCGGGCGAGCGAGCCGCCGAAGGAGAGGCCCTTGCCCGTCATGGTGCCGGTCCACTCGTTTGCGAGGCGCTTGTACTGGCCGTACATGTAGGCAACCTCGCGGCCGCCGACGCCCAGGTCACCGGCGGGAACGTCGGTGTCGGGGCCGATGTGGCGGAACAGCTCGGTCATGAAGGACTGGCAGAAGCGCATGACCTCCATGTTGGACTTGCCCTTCGGGTCGAAGTCGGAGCCGCCCTTGCCGCCGCCCATCGGCAGCGTGGTGAGGCTGTTCTTGAAGACCTGCTCGAAGCCCAGGAACTTCAGCATGCCCAGGTAGACGGTCGGGTTGAAGCGCAGGCCGCCCTTGTAGGGCCCGATGGCGCTGTTGAACTGAACGCGGAAGCCGCGGTTGACCTGGACTTTGCCCTCGTCGTCAACCCACGGAACACGGAACATGATGACGCGCTCGGGCTCGACCATGCGCTCGAGGATGGCCTGCTCCTGGTAGATCGGATCGCTCTCGACCACGACGCGCAGGGATTCGAGAACCTCGGTGACGGCCTGGATGAACTCGGGCTCGTTCGCGTTCTTTGCTTTGACGTCGGCGAGGACGTCGTCTACGTAGGACATCGCTTTGCTCCTTTGCTGCTCGCATGTTGGTTAGCGTGGCCCCATTGTAGAAGCGGCGTCTGGGGGCTTGATTGCAGAATTGTTAAAGTTGGCCTGCGGCGCTCGCAGGTGCTGCGGGCGGGCGCGGGTGTGGGCGCGGGCCGGCGTCGGGCGCGGGGCACAGGCAGGCCGGCCTTTAACGCACAACCCCATTATTCTGCCAAGCCCACGTTTTCGCGGCATAATATGCGAGTTGTGCGTTGTTCAAAAAGGCTAAATGGCAGGATATCGAAGATGTGCCATCGCACTTCTTCGATATCCTGCCACCCATCAAAGCACATCTTTATTATTATGTCTTGAGCTTGAAGGCATGGCAGAATATGGGAGTTGTGCCTTGCCGGACGCAATGCAGCCCAGAAGTAGCGGCGCCCGGTCGCGGCGCCCGGTCGTGGCGCCCGGTCGCGGCGCCCGGTCGCGGCGCCCGGTCGCGGCGCCATGTTAGGCAAGACCCGCCTTCCGCGGTAAAACCACCGCCGGGCGAACCGTCGGCCCGCGAGGCTCAGAACCAGAAAGGTCCGATCATGAACGAATGCGAAAAATCCTGCGCGAACTGCGGGCGGCCGAACTGCAGCCACCTCGACGGCGAGTGGCCGGACTTCTGCCTGACGACGAACAATCCGCAGGAGTTCTTCGACGAGGCACTCGACGAATACAACAACGACCCGCAAACTCGCGCGATGTTCCGCGCGGCGGCCGAATGCGAGGGGCTCTATTACGGCTCGCTCACGCGCGTCGAGGAAGTGGCGCTGTTCGCCAAGAAGATCGGCGCGAGGAAAATCGGCATCGCAACCTGCATGGGCCTGCGCAATGAAACGCAAATCTTCTCGAAAGTCCTTAAAGCCAAAGGTTTCGAGAGCGTCTGCGCCGTCATCTGCAAGGTCGGCGGCATCGACAAGACTTCCGCCGGCATTCCCGACGAGGTGAAAGTCCATCCCGGCCAGCACGAATCGGCTTGCAATCCCATCGTGCAGGCGAAGATCTTGAACGCGCAGAAGACCGACCTGAACGTCATAGTCGGGCTCTGCGTCGGCCACGATACGCTGTTCATCAAGCATTCCGACGCGCCCGTCACATACCTCATCGTGAAAGACCGTGTGCTCGCCCATAATCCTGCCGCGGCGCTCTACCAGCACAACGCCTACTACCATCGAATCATGGAACCGGGCTTCCCGCCCGAGCGCCCGTAGACCACACGGTGCTCCGTGCGACGCGAGGCGCCGCATCGCATCGCACGCCACCCCACCCCACGCCACGACCAACCAGGAACGAGGAACACATGATAGTTCGACCCGCAACCCCTTCTGAAATCGACGAAATCATGCACATCTACGACATCGCCCGCCAAGCGATGCGCGACGCAGGCAACACGGCCCAGTGGATCAACGGGTATCCTACGCGTGAACTAGTCGAAAATGACATTCAACGCGGCGTGTGCCACGTAATCGAAGACGGCGGCGCGCTGCACGGCGTGTTCATGTTCGCCATCGAAGACGACCCTACCTACGCGCACATCGAGGACGGCGCATGGCCTAACGACGAGCCGTATGGCGTCATCCACCGCATCGGCAGCGCGGGGACGAAGCGCGGAATCCTGCAAGCTGCGGTCGACTTCACCCGCGGGAAAATCGGCAACCTGCGCATCGACACGCACGCCGACAACGAGCCCATGCAACGCGCGCTCGCGAAAGCGGGTTTCCGCCCTTGCGGCACGATTTATTGCGTCGACGGCACGCCGCGGATCGCGTTCCAGCTCGAGGCATAGGGGCTTCGGCCGAACCCATCGCGCGCCCGCCTGCGAGGGCGAACCCGAAAGGACCTTAGCGCCCGTTGCGCGCCATCTCCACAAGGCCGTGCGATCACACCAACGAAATCGAGTCGAACGACAAACCCGCGGAGCTGCGCATCATGGCGAGCCACTCCGACGGGCTGATCGCAGGAACTGCGGACCTCGCGAAGCCTTTTCGGTCGCGCGTGACGAGATAGTCCGCATTCGCCTTGCTCGTGCTCGTCGCGATAAGGCAGTCTTCAAGGTCGTCCCACTTCAAACGTGCACCGGCAATAATGTCGCAGGAGGATTTTGCCCAGCCAACCGCTGCAGATGGGCGCCGCGGGCGGGGCGCCGCGGGCGACCGTCGCGAGCTGCGAGGAGGGAGGGCG
>CAMOUE010000218.1 GCA_946626265.1 uncultured Eggerthellaceae bacterium
GAAAGGGCGGTGCCGCGATTATCGACGGTCGCCGCGGGATTTGCATGGCGGGAATGTGGCCCCCGACCAAGCTATGCCGGCAGGTACTTCCTCGATCGCCCGTTCCCCACGGGGACGACCCTGTGCTCGTCGCCCAGGTGCGCCCACTCGTGGTCGGGCTGCTTGCGGGCGGCCCGCTCGCGGACGCTATCCAGCAACTCTACCTTGAGGTCGCTGAGCGCCACGTGCTTGTAGACACGCTGCTCGGTGTAGAGCCCCTGCTTGCGGATGCATATCTCGGCGAGGCGCGATGCGCTGCGCACGACGACGTCGGAGCCCTCTATGCGCTCGTAGATGTCGCCCTTGAACCTGTGCATGTTCGGGCTGGGCGGTACCCAGAGCCTCAGCACGACCTTCCCTTCGATGTCGATCCGCTCGAACTCGAAGGCCACCGGGGAATCGAACAGCTTCGGGTTGTTCACGACGTTGACGACGTTGCGCTTGATTGCGAGCAGGTTATCCGCCTTGACCCCCGAGACGGCCCCGTCGTCCTCCACGCCGAGGAAAATGGACCCCCCGAAGGTGTTCGCGAACGAGCATACGGACTCGAAGGTGTCTCTTTCAGGCTGTTGCCCGCATCTCTTGAACTCGACGTCGGCGGTCTCGCCGATTGCAAGAATCTCGGATAAGGCCTCGGATTCCATGGTCGACCTCCTTTTCGCGCCAGCATAACACACATGGCGCGAATATGGCGCGATTGGCGCAAATATCGAACGCAAGCGCTGCCGCAAATGGCGCATTGACATAAAGGACGGCCGCTACCCCTCCGGCAAGCAGAAGTACAAGTCCCAGCGTTTCGAGGGCACCTATACCCAGGCCGAGAAGAAGGCCAAGGAGCTCGTCGACGACCGCACCAAGCTCCGGAGCCGTTGGACGTTCGCACAGTACGCCCGCCACGTCAACGACACGAAGCTCTCCACAGGCCAAATCACCAAGATGACCCACTACAACTACGAGGTCACCATCCGCATCGTGGAGAAGGTCATAGGCGGCATCGTCCTCTCCGAGCTCACCGGGGAGCACGTGGAGTCGGTCTACTTCTACATGGCGAGCACCAACACCAAGTACGGCAAGCCCTATTCTCCCGCCACCATAGGCGATGCGGTCATGTGCGATCAGTACCTGGGCATCGGTATTCCGGCCCCGCTGTATGCGGACAAGTACGACGAGCTGGGTTTGTCGCGCAACATGCTCAGCCGTACGCTCGAGGACGCCGGCACCATGTGGTCGCCGCTGTTCCCGTGGACCGCATGCGGCGCTTACCAGATGAGCGTTCTGGGTTTGAATCCCTTCGTGTATTTCCCGTTCGCGTTCTTGAACCTGCTCAGCCCCCTGTATGCGTTCGCAACCGCCGCGTTGGGCCGCAACATCTTCTGGGCTGACGGCTCGTGCACCAACATTCTGGGCAAGACGAGGAAGGGCAAGCCGGCGGCGTGCCCCGAGGAAGTTCGCGAAGTGGCGCTTGCCAACCTCGAGGCCAGGCGCGAGCAAGGCCTCGCCCCGCGTCCGCAGGACTAGCACGTTACAAAACCTCGTAGGCTTCGTAACTCGAGATAGGCGAAGGCGTGAAGAACGGCGCTGGTATGGTGCAATGCCGGTACCGGTACCGGCGCCCCGTCAATCTGGTATGCTGTTTCGTCGATTGTTCGCTCTGAAGCTGCCAGGTGGGTCATTCATGAAGATAAACCATGCCATTTTGCACGTGTTCGATTTCACGGCGTGCGAGAACACGTTCGCGCGCGAGGAGATCGACATCTCCGACAAGACGGCCAAAAACTACGTTTCGCGCCATGTGAACAAGGCGCTGGGAAATCTGGACAACAAGCGCGGCGCGTTCGCCGATGACAGCCGTTTTGCCGAGGAGTTGCGCGCGTACTTCGCGGGGCAGGTCGGTTTCGTCGAGTTGTCGGTCGAAATCGGCGAGTTCCTGGCGCGCGAGCTCGGGCATATGGAAAAGCCCGTGTCGACCGACGTGCTCGTGGTCGATTTCGAGGAGTCAGCCGATGCCGCAGCTGGTATGGCGGACGATCCCGAGGCGGCTTTCGACGGGCCCGTTCCGCGGTTCTTCGGCATCTTCCTGCTCGAGAGCAAGCAGGCCTACGTGCACGAGCTCGGCTTCGGCGAAGCGGGGGAGCGCAACGGCATCGCGCGCCATCACGCCGTGCTGCCGAGCCCCTCGCAGAAGATCCCGTCGTGCGCCATCGTCGACCTGCGCACGCTGTCGGTGATGTTCAGCGACAAGAAGCGCACGATCGCCGGCGAGGAGATTTGGCTGATTCCCGATGGCCTGCTGCAATGCTCGATGCAGGCGTCGACCAAGGAGACGTTCGCCGCTGTGACCGAAATCGTCGAGGCCGTGGCCGAAGAATACGGCCAGAACGCGACCGTGGCGCTTTCGCGCGCGAAAGCCTATGCGGTCGAGAACGCGGTCGAAGACGGATTTGACGATCTGGACCTGCACGAGATGGCCGAGGTGGCATTCGAGGGCGATTCCGCCATGAGCGATCGCTTCGAGAAGGCAGCCGAAGCGATCGACCTGCCCGAACGCGTGCCGCTCGAGCGCGAAGCCGTGCGCCGTGTGGCGAGGAACCACAAGATCCGCACCGACACGGGCATCGAGGTGACGTTTCCTGCCGAGTACAGCCGCAATCCCGAATACATCACGTTCACGAGCGAAGCCGACGGCACGATATCGATTCAGCTGAAGAACATCGGGTCGATCGAGAATCGCTAGATGCTACAAAGCCCCGTGGGTTTTGCAACATCGATCGAGAGCCACTGGCTGTTGCGAACCCCTTTCGGATGCTGCAAAACCTACAGGGTTTTGAAGCGTCGGCCTACTCGAGAGGGCCGTGGTAGGAATTGATGCCACCGATGTTCACAGCGTTCGCATAGCCCATGCTTTTCAGTTGCCTGCAGGCGCGCGAGCTGCGCATCCCGCTCAGACAATGGACGTACAGCGGATCGGATTTGCTGGGCGATATCTCGGCAATGCGGTCGAGCGAGGCAAGCGGCACGTTAATGGCGCCGGGCACATGCCCCTGTGCGAATTCGTTCGCTTCACGCACGTCGACGATCGTAATGTGGGGGGTGCGGACTCGAACAGGCACAGGTAACTCGCGGCCGTCCCGCGCATCGAAGACATGCGCCAGCAGACTTCATTGACAAGACAAGCGACACTGCCTGACACAGAGCATCGAAATATGGGCGGCCCCATGGCC
>CAMOUE010000219.1 GCA_946626265.1 uncultured Eggerthellaceae bacterium
TTCGACCCGCTGCCCCGCGCCGAGACGAGCGGCGTGCGCTTCGGCACCCCGGCCATCACCTCGCGCGGCATGAAGGAGGCCGAGACCGAGCAGATCGGCAAGTGGATCCTCGAGATCCTTGAAAAGGGCGACGAGGTCACCGGCCGCATCAAGGACGAGGTCAAGGACCTCTGCGCCCAGTATCCGCTCTACCCCCACCTGTAATCGGCCCGACCGCGCAATCGCGATTCGCCCAGCACCCGGAGCGCCGACGCTTCGGGTGCTTTCCTATTTCAGGACGAAATGGCTGCGGCGCGTCTCGAGGATGCCGTCCCTGCGCATGCGCGAAAGCTCGGCAGAAAGCGCGCTTCGATCGACGCCCAGATAATCGGCCAGTTGCTGTCGGTCGTACGGGATGTCGAACGACCGGCTCCCCGTGCGCTCGGCGACGTCCGAAAGGTACGCGAGCACCTTCCCGCGGATGGTCTTCGGAGCGACGTGGAATATCCGCCGCGAGAGCGCCAAGCTGTGCCGTGCGATGATCGTCGTCATGTTGTTGCTTGTCCGGCTATGGTTCGGGCATGCATGAGAGCAGGTGGTGAGCACTTTTCCAAGGTTCAGGAACAGCACCCTGCAGTCTTCGGCGGCGATGACGTCGACCATGAGGGGCTCGCCCGGAACGGCCGCATACGCCTCCCCGAACATGCCGCCCGCGCGCGTCAGGCCGACGACGCTGACGTTTCCCCAGACGTCGACGCTCTCGATTCTCACGCTGCCCTCGAGCACGAGGCCGACCGTCGCGATCACGTCTCCCATGCGATGTATGCACGATCCTTCGGAATACCGCCGCTCGCGCGCATCGAGGCAGCCGAGCATAGCGCCGATGTCTTCAGCCGCCGACCCTGCGAACAGCTGCGTTTTCGCCAAGAACTCGTTTAGCTCCATTGGACCTCCGCCGGCGTTTCCGCCTGATTGCCTTCGGTTGTCTGTCAACTGCCGACCATTTTGTTGTAACGACAACATACAAGATACCACCTGTCGTTTACCATGCAAGCAAGACAACGGAGGAGGAACCACATGATCAGGAAAGTCATCGAAATCGACGAGGAGAGGTGCAACGGATGCGGCATCTGCGCCGACGCCTGCCATGAAGGGGCCATCGAGATCGTCGGCGGCAAGGCGAAGCTCGTCCGCGACGATTTCTGCGACGGGTTCGGCGACTGCCTGCCGAGCTGCCCGCAAGGCGCGATCGCCTTCGTAGAGCGCGAGGCGGCCGCATACGACGAAGAGGCCGTAAAACGCGACAAGGCCGTAAGGGCCGCGAAGGCGCATCATGCGCAAGGGCAGTGCCCCGGCTCGGCATCGCGCGCGATCGACCGTGGGCGGAGCGGAGAGACGCCTGTTCGCACGGCGTGCGCGTCGCAGCTCTCCAACTGGCCCGTCCAGATCAAGCTCGCGCCGACGCAAGCCCCGTACTTCCAGGATGCTAACCTGCTCATCGCCGCCGACTGCTGCGCTTATGCGTACGGGAACTTCCACGACGACTTCATCCGCAACAAGACATGCCTCATCGGCTGCCCGAAACTCGACGGCATCGACTACACCGAGAAGCTCACCGAGATCATCGCCTCCAACGACGTGAAAAGCGTCACGATCACGCGCATGGAAGTGCCGTGCTGCGGCGGCCTCGAGCACGCCGCCGTCGAGGCCCTGCGCTCATCGGGCAAGTTCATTCCGTGGCGAGTCGTCACGTTCTCGCTCGACGGTCGGATTCTGGATTAGCGCGCAGCGGCTCCCAAGCCCGGATGTGCAACCCCCTCTCAGCGCCCGTTAAAGTTACAATATGCGCAACGAGTCAACGCGAGATCGGAGGACCTATGGGTTACCTGGGCGAGGAGATCGGCAAGCTTGGCTTCGGCCTCATGAGGCTGCCAAGGCTCGAGGATGAGAGTTTCGACCACGAGCTCATATGCGATATGGTGGACCGCTTCCTCGATGCTGGGTTCACGTACTTCGACACGGCATGGATCTACGCGGGCAGCGAAGAGGAAATCGCACGCGCCCTCGTAGAGCGTCACCCGCGCGAGAGCTACCAGTTGGCCACGAAGGGCATTTCGTGGATCGGCTGCGAGACGCCCGAAGACGCCCAGGCGCAGTTCCGCGAATCGCTCGAGCGCACGGGTGCGGGATACTTCGATTTCTACCTGCTCCACATGACCGGCGGTGCGCGGACGCGCGTTTTCGACGATTTGGGCATGTGGGATTTCGTGGCGCAGATGAAGCAGGAAGGGCTCATCCGCCATGTCGGGTTCTCGCACCACGGCACGCCCGAGGAGCTCGACGAGATCATCGCCGCGCATCCTCAAGTCGAGTTCGTTCAGCTGCAGGTGAACTACCTCGATTGGGACAACCCCGTCAACCAGAGCCGCGCATGCATGGATGTCGCAGCCAAGCGCAACGTGCCGGTCGTGGTGATGGAGCCGTTGCGCGGCGGCCTGCTGGCCGACCCGCCCGCGAACGTGGCGCGCGTGTTCGCCGAAGCCGAGCCCGCGCAATCGCCGGCTGCCTGGGCGCTGCAGTACGTGGCGAGCCGGCCCAACATCATCACGGTGCTGTCCGGCATGAACTCCATGGAGCAGATGGAGGACAATATCGCGGCGCTCAGCGGCTTTTCGGACTTCGCGCCCGGCCAGCAAGCCGTCATCGACGCCGCGCTCGACGAGTTCGGCAAGTTCGACCTCGTCCCGTGCACCGGTTGCGATTACTGCGCGAAGGCGTGCCCGCAGAACGTCGGCATCCGCGGGGCGTTTCTGGCCATGAACGCCGAGACGATGTTCGGACGCCACGTCCAGGAGTGGATGAACTGGGGTTCGGGCAAGAACCCGCCGAGCGCATGCATCGAGTGCCACGCATGCGAGGACGCCTGCCCGCAGGGCATTCCCATCGTCGAGCAGCTCAAACGCGCCGTTGCGCTCATCGGGTAGCGGCTGCGCTACGCCTCGGTGCCCTCGCGCTCGCGACGCCGCAGCTTCAAGAGCTCGGGGACGATGAACGCGCCCGTCGTGATGATCGAGAGCGTATCCGCGAACGGGTACGTGAAGCACACGGCCTGCAGCGACGTGACATCGAGGACGGTCGGCAGGAACCACGGCAAGACCAGCAGCAGCGGAATGAGGAACAGCACCTGACGCGTGAGGCTCAGCAAGCTGGCCTTCAGCGGCTGGCCGGTCGACTGGAAGTAGTTCGAGCTCATCATCTGGAAGCCGACGAGCGGGAACATC
>CAMOUE010000220.1 GCA_946626265.1 uncultured Eggerthellaceae bacterium
CCTGCCGGCGCGTGCACCCGCCGCCGCACACCGCCACGTGCGCCGCGCACCCGCCGCCGCGCATGCCACGGCCCTCCGTAGTCAACCATTGGTTGATTTAATCTACCTAAATCAACCTCTGGCCGCTCGCCAAACGAGGGCATGCGCCGTATCCTTGAACCGTCGGAAGGAGCGGCCATGTCATCCACCATCTCCATCGGAAGAAATATCTACCGCCTGCGCAAGGAGGCGCACCTGACCCAAGACGACCTCGCGGCGTACCTGAACGTGACGAAAGCGTCCGTCTCGAAATGGGAAACGGGGCAAAGCTATCCCGACATCGAGCTGCTGCCCCGAATCGCCACGTATTTCAGCACGTCGGTCGACGACCTCATGGGCTACGAGCCGCAAATGGGCAGAGCCGCCATCGCGCGGGAATGCGCACGCTTGCGCAAGGCGTTCGCAACCGGACCGTTCGCAGACGCCCATGAGCAATGCCGCCAACTCGTGCGGGACTACTACTCGTGCTACCCGCTGCTCGCGCAGATCGCGGTGCTGTACCTGAACCACGCGAACCTCGTCGAAGGATCAGAACGCGAAGCGATTGTAAGCGAGGCCATCGAGCTGTGCCGGCGCGTACGGCGCAACTCCGAGTCGTCCGCCGATATCAAGCTGGCCGAGCTGGCCGAAGCAAATTTCCTGATCGCAATCGGCAAGCCTCAAGCGGCGGTCGAGGCGCTCGGCGAAACGCTCGACTTCGACATGGGCGCCGACATCCTGCTCGCCAGCGCCTACGGTGCGCTCGGGCAAGCCGACGAGGCCGATAAAGCGCTGCAGGGCGCGCTTTTCCAATCGCTCGTGCTGAGCCTGAACCGCCTAGCGCAGCTCGGTATGCTGTGGACGAACGACCCCGACAAGCTCGGTGTCGCGCACGAACGGGCGCTTGCGCTCATGGACGCGTTCGAGATGGAGGGGATTTACCTGAACGCCGCGGCCATCCACCTGATGTTCGCGACAGCCTACGTCATGGGCGGAAATGCGGAGCGCGCGCTCGATTGCCTCGATGACTACGAACGCGCCGTCCGCTGCCTGGAATTTCCCCTCGAGCTGCATGGCGATGCCTTCTTCGACAAGGCACAAGCGTGGCTCGAAGACGTCAACATAATCGGTACGAGCGGCCCGCGCGAAGATGCCCTCGTCAGGAAAAGCCTGGTAGAAAGCGTATCGGCAAACCCCGCTTTCGCCGCGCTCGCCGACGAGCCGCGCTTCAAGCGCATCGTCAAGAGCCTCGAGGCGATCGCGCGGCAGACGTAGCCGGGCCGGCAATCGCAGTCGGACCCGTGGTCGCACCGCGGCAGATGTAGCCGGGCCGACAGTCGCAAACGTACGTACTTGCAGTCAGGAGCATTTCGATGAAGCGCCTCGTCATTTACCTTGCCATCACGTTTGGCCTCACCTGGGGCCTGCTGATTCCCGCCGGTTTCGCGCTCGGCACGTTTACTAATGGTGAAAACTCGTCCGTCGCCATGTTCGGGCTCATCGCGCTCAGCATGTTCTTCCCGTTCGTCGGTGCGCTCATCGCCAACTTCGCCTGCAAACCCGAAGAGCGCATCGATCTCGGCTGGAGGCCGCTCGTCGGGCGCAACGTCCGCTACTACCTCGCAGCCTGGTTCGTGCCTGCCGCAATCGCCCTGCTCGGATGCGCCGTGTTCTTCGCCGCCAACCCGCAGTGGTTCGATCCGAGCATGCAAGCGTTTTTCGAAACACAAGCGGCCGCGACGGGACAATCCGCAGACGAGCCGCTCGCTCAAATGCCGCCCGCGCCCGTCATGCTCGCATCCGCGCTCGTATCTTCCCTCACTATCGCGCCGTTCATCAACATGGTCCCCGCGTTCGGCGAAGAGCTCGGCTGGCGCGGCATGCTGTTTCCAACGCTTGCCGAGCATATGTCCGAGCGCGCTGCAGCCCTGGCCTCGGGCGTGATTTGGGGGCTGTGGCACGCGCCGGCGATCGCCATGGGGCACAATTACGGCATGGGCTATGCGGGATTTCCCCTCGCCGGCATCCTGACGATGACGCTCATGTGCACCGCCATGGCCTGTTGGCTCTCGTACCTGCGACAACGTACGCAAAGCGCGTGGCCTTGCGCACTCGCCCACGGCGCTTTCAACGCGGTTGCCAACGTGGGCCTGGTGTTTTGCACCGTCGGGCAGACGCTTTTCGGGCCGAGCCCCCTCGGGCTCGTCGCGGGCATCCCACTTCTGGCCCTCGGCGTCTTCTGCTGGCTGCGTCTTTCATGACTTTTCCCCAACGGCAAAACCATGCGGAATCCAATGTGGACAGCTAGCCAGGAAAGCCGTCTGCGCAAAAAGCCGTCGATGCAAGACGGAGCCGGCGGATTATGCGCCGATCTGCACGACCCCTTCGCTATTCGGCGGAATCGATCGATACATGTAAGGTACAAATGTCTTTTATAGTGACAATGAGCAATCGCACGGTATATGTGATTGCCTTACACTATGGGTGGTTTTGCCATCAAAAGAGTTATGCATCGGAAACGGAACACCATGGCCAACGTCGAAGACCTCAGATACGTCCGAACGGAAAAGGCGCTCCGGGCGGCATTCAGGAACTCGTTTCCGAAAAACCCGTGAAATCGGTTACGGCAAGCGACGTCTGCCGTCGCGCGGACATCAGCCGCAACGCCTTCTACCTTCACCATGCGAGTGTTGCAGGATTGTACGCAGAGTTGGTGAACGAGCTGGTGGACGGCATCCGGACCGAGAGCCTGACATCGGTGGAAAGGCGCACGGCGTCGGGGGGGCATGACGATTTCGAGGCGGCAATCGTGAACGCTCTCGCGCGTCACGAGGATGTGCTGCGAGCGCTTCTGCCTTCTGACGACGGAACTCTCGCGAAACGCCTCGCCGACGGCATCGAGGACGCCTTCGTCGAGGCGGCGTTGCGTTTCGGCGAACACGGCGACAGCCTTGAACACCGCCTGAGCTGCGCATACTCGGCATGGGCCCTCACCGGCTTCGCCCACCGTTGGATCGCCGAGACCGACCGGCCGCTGACGGACGGCATGCCCCGCTTCCGAGAGCTCCACGCGAGCACGTCGGCCATTTCCGTCGAGTACCTGATGGGACAAGCGACAGTTTAGCGATGCGGCGTTTCGAAGCGCGGGCGCGGGCCGTCGTGCGGGCGGGGTCACGTGCGCTTCTGGGCGGCGCGGGCCGCCGTGCG
>CAMOUE010000221.1 GCA_946626265.1 uncultured Eggerthellaceae bacterium
TCGTCATGATCCGCGAGTTCCGCTACCCGCTGAACAGCTGGTGCATCGCCTTTCCGGCCGGCCTGGTCGATGCGGACGAAGACCTCGCCACCTGCGCACGTCGCGAGCTCGAGGAGGAGACGGGCTACAGCGTCGTCGCTGGCACGGAGGCAAGGCCCCTCGCGCAACCGGGCTTCTCCTCGACCGGCATGACCGACGAGACGGTGCATGTCGTGTTCGTGGAGGCCGAACGCGCAGGCGATGCGCACACGGAGCGAAACGAGCTCATCGAGGTGTTCGAGCTGCCCATCGCCGAGATCCGCACGTTCCTCGACGGCAACGAGCTGCCCATCGGCACGCGCGCGCAGCTCGTCCTCGAGATGGTCGCCGCCGGACGTTAGCGCCTAGACATGCGCGGACACGAGCATAACGCCGCCGGGGCCGGCGAGAAGAATCGCGAATCGATCTGGAGCTTCCCGTTCATCGCGCTCATGGCGACGAACTTCTTCCAGAGCATGGCTGCGTTCATGACGAGCACGACGCTTCCCGTCTACATCGACCACCTCGGGGCCTCGGCGTCTGTCGTCGGGGTCGTCGTCAGCGCCTTCGCCGTAACCGCGCTGCTCATACGGCCGTTCGCCGGCCCCGCCTTCGACAGCTTCTCGAAGAAGAAGCTCCTGCTCGCCTCCCAGTCCGTCATCTGCCTGTCGCTGTTCTTGTACGGGCTTGCAGACTCCATCCCGTTTCTGTTCTGCATACGGCTCCTCCACGGCATCGGGGTCGGATGCTCCGGCCCGCTCGCGATGTCGCTGGTTTCAGAGTTCCTTCCCGTGTCCAAAATGGCCTCCGGCATCAGCATCTACGCGCTTGCGCAGTCGTTCGCCCAGGTCATCGGTCCTGCTGTCGGATTATGGCTCGTCGAGGCCATCGGCTTCTCGCCCGCCTACTTCCTGTCGGCGGCACTCCTGCTCGTCGCGATGCTCGGCGTGTTCTTCCTGAAGGAGCCTGAACGCGAGCGACCGCCCTACCAGTTCAAGCTCAACCGCATGTTCGCACGGGAAGCCGCGAGCAAGGCACTCGTGCTCAGCCTTCTCGCCATCTCGTTCGCGTGCATGACATCCTACCTCGTGCTTTACGGCAACCTGCTCGGCATCGAGGGCATCGGGATCTACTTCACGGTCTACGCGCTCTGCCTCATAGCGACGCGGCCCCTGTTCGGAAAGCTCGCCGACCGGTTCGGCGCAGAGCGAGTGCTGATCGTCGGCGCGGTCTGCTTCGCGACGTCCTACATCCTACTTTCCGGAACCAGGGATTTCGCACAGCTGATGGCCGTCGCCGTCATCGGATCTGCGGGGTTCGGCGCCTGCGCGCCCCTCATCCAGTCGCTCGCGCTCTCGTCGGTGCCGCCCAAGCGCCGCGGCGCTGCGAGCAACACCGCGTTCACCGGACTCGACGTCGGCATGCTCGTAGGCCCTGTCGTCGGCGGAAACGTCATCGAGCTCCTCGCCGCCGGCACGGGATCGCTTGTGGATGCGTATTCGCAGATGTGGCTGGTCGTGCTCGCGCCGCTCGCTGTTGCAATCTGCATCATCATCGCATGGAACGTGAAACGCGGGCTCGGGTAACGTGATACCATCCCATTCCATGAACGCGAGGATCGACAAAGACCGAAAGACGCTCGAGGCGATCGGGCTGATCTATTGCAAAGCCCATCACGGCGGCGCGAAGGACGCCGCGGGGCTCTGCCCGTCATGCAGGCACACGATCGAGGGCACGCTCGAACGCACCGCCTCGTGCCCGTACGGGCACGAGGGCAATTGCGAAGACTGCGACATCCACTGCCAGCGCGGCGAAGCCCGCGAGCGGATCCGCGAAATCATGCGCTATGCCGCACCGCGCATGACGTTCCGCCATCCGATCATGACCCTCGGATACCTGCGCAAGAAGCTACGTTGAGACGGCAGTTTTGACGGACGGCGAAGCTACACCATCTCGAACAGCCACTCGATGATCGTCTCCTCGACATCGTCCTTGATGTCATCGTAGTTGTGGATCTCGTGCCGATAACCCGAATAGAGCCGCGTCGCCACTTCGTGTCCGGTGTCGATAAGCCAGTTCGCGCACTGGTAGACGCCTTCGCCGAAATTGCCGACCGGATCCTGGTCGCCGGCGATGAGCAGGATGGGCAAGTCGGTCGGGACCTTTTCCGCCCACTCCTTCCCCTCGATGCACAGCATCATGTCGATGAAGTCGCGGACGCTGATGTTGTGGACGGGCTGGGTGAACGCGTCGAACGGGTCGGCGGCATGGTCCTTCTGCACCCACGGGTCATGGCAAATCCACTCGTTGCCGAGCGTGACGCCCTCGTCGCAGCGCGCGAACATCCAGCCGAACAGCGCTGTTATGAAATCGGGGTTGGATTCGTGCGCCCCGCCCGCCTCCACGGCGGCATCGACCATCGCACGCGTGTCGGCGGTGCCGTTGAACACGCCCGTCGTGCCGCAGTAAATCGCGCCCTTGAGCTCGTTTCCGTACTTCGTCGAGAAATCGCGCGCGATCATCGAACCCATGGAATGCCCGAACATGAAGTACGGCAGATCGGGGTACTTCTCGCACACGACGTCCTTGAACAGCTTCTCGTCCTCCATCATGGTGTGCGGGCCGGCGTCGCCCCAGTCGCCCCACGTGCCGTTGGCGATGGCCGTAGCGCCATGTCCGACATGGTCGTTGGCCGCAACGATGAACCCGGCGTCCATCAGCGCGACGATCATGTGGAAATACCGACGAGAATGCTCGCCGAACCCGTGCACGAGCTGCACGACTCCTTCAGGCTCGCAAGCGGGAACGTAGATCCAGCCGGTAACCTGGTCGCGGCCGTTGCTCGAGGGGAACGTGACTTCGTGCAGCATGGGACACCTCTTCTCTCGTGGATGGAAGCGCATGACGGCACTTTTCCGCCATGCGCCCATTATCGCCGATTGGCAAAGCCTCGGACAATGCTAAATATCCCGCGCCATGACGACGACGTCATAACGCTCGCCGTGCTCAACATCGCCGGTCGCGACGAAGCCCTGCGCCTCCCAGAACGCGCGCGCCGACTCGCTTGGCTCTGGGCACTTGAGTTCCAGACGGTCGTAGCCTTGCGCGCGCATCGCCGCGCGCACGTCGGCGAAGATGCCCGATCCTACGCCCCGTCCCTGC
>CAMOUE010000222.1 GCA_946626265.1 uncultured Eggerthellaceae bacterium
CCGAGCTCGATGGAAGCCAGGCCGAACAGGTAGGCAGCCTTGTTGATCGGGCCGCCCATGTCGATGGCCATCATGCCGCCGAGCAGCAGGCCGAGCAGAATCTTGGCGTTGCCGAGGCTGGTCAGGAAGTTGCCGATGCCAACGTTGATGGCGATCATGATCGGGTTGACCGCGCACATGAACACGCCGATGAAGGCAAGGCCGACGAGCGGGTAGATCAGCATGGGCTTCATGCCGTCGAGCGCCTGCGGGATGTGCTCGCAGATCTTCTCAAACCACAGCATGAAGTAGCCGCCCGCAAAGCCTGCGAGCAGGGCGCCCAAGAAGCCGGCGGAAACAGCCTGGCCGGCAGGTTCGGCGAACGTGCAGCCGGCAGCAGCCATGGCACCGCCGACGAAACCGACGAGCAGGCCGGGACGGTCGGCGATGGAGCGGCCAATGTAGCCGGCGAGGATGGCAAGCATGAAGCCGAAGCTGACGCCGCCGATGCCCTTGAACCATGCGGCGATCGGCGTGTTGGAGCCGAAGTTGCCATCTTGCGGCGCGCCCATGATCGTGTCAATGAGGAACGCGAGCGCAATGAAGATGCCGCCCGCGACGACGAAGGGCAGCATGTGGCTGACGCCTTCCATCAGGTGCTTGTAGACTTGACGGCCGACGCTCTCGTTCACGGCAGACTCGTCGGAAGCCTCGCCTGCACCGCCGGAATGCGCGTAAACCGGGGCCTTGCCTTCGATGACCTGGTTGATGAGCTCTTCGGGCTTGTTGATACCGTCGGCGACCTTGGTGATCAGCACCGGCCTGCCATCGAAGCGCGCCATTTCGACATTCTTGTCGGCGGCGACGATGATGCCGTCGCATGCCGCGATCTCGTCTTTGGTCAGGATGTTCTTGGCGCCGCCCGAACCGTTGGTCTCGACCTTGATCGAGATGCCCATCTTCTCGGCCTGCTGATTGAGGGCCTCGGCTGCCATGTAGGTGTGCGCGATGCCCGTGGGGCACGCGGTGACGGCGAGCACGCGGATGGCGCCGTCGTCTGCGGGTGCGGCGGCTGCGGCCGCGGGGGCTGCATCGTTAGCTGCTTCCTCGGCTGGCTCTTCCTCGGGAAACTTCTCGCGTTCCTTGTCGTCGATCAACTTGAGGAATTCCTCGGCGCTGCCCGCAGTGAGCAACTGGTTGCGCCAATCGACATCCATGAGCATCGTCATGAGGCGCGCGAGCACCTCGAGATGAACCTCGCCGTCGCTCGGGGCGGCGATCATGAAGATTAGCTTGCTGGGTTGTCCGTCTGGCGCTTCGTAGTCGACGCCATCGGGCACCGTGATCGCAGCCAGGGCAGGTTTTGCAACCGCATCGGTTTTGGCATGCGGAATGGCCATGCCCTCGCCGATCGCCGTGGTGCCGCCGGCCTCGCGGGCGAGAATTGCCTCGCGGTACACGTCGACATCGCTCAGGTTGCCAGCTCCGTCATGCAGGCTGATGAGCTTTTCGATGGCATCGCTCTTCGATGCCGCCGAAACCCCTAGCTCGATTGCCTCCGGGGCCAGAAGATCGGTAATTCTCATGGGATCCCCTTTCATGAATTACCATGCCGCATCGAGCGCCGCGGCCGCGCATGTTGTTATGATTCGAGCCGCTCGAGCAGCTCGTTCACCAATGTTGCGGGGGCGAGTCCCGGAGAGAACGCCGTGGCACTGCCGCACGCTTGGGCAAGTTTGTAAGCCTGCTGGTAGGCGGTAGCCTCGTCGGCTCCCGATTCGGTTGCGCGCACGAAGCCCTCGACGAAACCTGCGACGACACTGTCGCCCGCGCCGACGCTGTTGACGAGCGTGCCCTTGATGACCGGCGCAGTCTGCAGGTTGCCCGTAGCGTCGAGCAGCAGGCTTCCGAGCCCGCCGCGGCTGACAAGAACGTTTTGGGCCCCTTGGTCGTGCAGCTGGCGTGCGCCCTCGATGAGGGCCTGTTCGTCGAGCGGATTGCAGCCGGTGATCTCAGCAAGCTCCTCGTCGTTCGGCTTAACGAGGAACGGCTTATACGGCAGCGACTGCAGCAGCACTTCCTCGGTTGCATCGACGACGATGTAGGCGCCGCGCCCGTCGAGGCGTGCCATGATGCGCGCGTAGATGTCTTTAGGTGTGCCTTTGGGCACGCCGCCCGACAGAATCACGAAATCGCCCGGCTCAACCTTGTCGAGCTTTTGGAAGAACTTCTCGAGCGACTCGTCGTCGATGGGGGCGCCGCCGGCGTTGATTGCGGTCTCGGTGTCGTCGTCGGATCCGGCCGTCGTGCCCTTCAGCTTGGCGTTAACGCGTGTGTTGCCCTTGGGCAAGTGCACGAAATCGGTGGGAATGCCGTCTTCGGCGAGCGCTGATTCGAGTGCCGCGCCCGTCCAGCCCGCGATGAAGCCCCAAGCGGTGCTGGTGCGGCCAAGGTTGCGAAGGACATACGAAACGTTTACGCCCTTTCCGCCGAAATAGAACTCTTGGGTTACGGCGCGGTTTACTTTGCCGAAGGCCAGGTTGCGCACTTGCATGATGCAATCGATCGCAGGGTTGAACGTTACGGTGTAAATCATACGCTAGCCTTTCTGCGGCGCAATTTTGACCAAGACATCATACGATTTACCTCTTTCGATGTCTAACGATTTCCGCTCTCGATAAGCATGTTTTTTCGCTATGAACTTCATCCGGCCTCGGCGGGTTTCTGGTTGTCGCGAATAATCGCGTTCATGCAGTATCGGCCGATTTCGTGCTGGATGGCCTGGGCGACCCGGCCCAGATGAAATGCCAGTGAATGAGTTGGGAGAGCAGTTCTCCCGGCTCGTTTTCAGTAGCCGAATCCGAGCTTCGAGCCTGCGGGCTTCAGCTTGAACACCACCGGTTCGAAATCCTACGTGTCGTTCTACGTGGATTCCGCCTCGAAGGGTTACATCGTCAAGCAGGACGGTTGCGAAAAGTTCTACTGCAAGGTGGGAGACAACGTGTACCTCAGCGACGTGGCCACGCTCACCACGCAGTGGCGGCACCGAATCGCTGCAGGTGTTGTGTGAAAATGTGTAAAAGGGGTCTGACCCCTTTTACACATTTGAGAGGTGTCCCGTCGGGGCTA
>CAMOUE010000223.1 GCA_946626265.1 uncultured Eggerthellaceae bacterium
CCAGCTTCGGCGACCGCGACTACGCGCAGATCTACTCGCGCGTTTCGATGGTGGCATCGGTTAGCAATGCGGCCGCGGCTTTCATCTGGGGCACCGTCATCGATGCCACGCACAGCTATATGCCGATGTTCGTGGGCGTCATCGTGCTCATGGCGCTCACCATCGTGACGGTCGTCGCCATCGGCCGCATGCAGCATCGCTGAACGCGTGCGAGGCGCGTATCGGCTTGTTTGATCGAATTTGTGTCCAAACTATGGCGTTGAATTATCGCGACCTGGTGTTTTGCTGGGGTAAAACACGGTTTTGCATGAAGTTTGGACACTAATCACGGAAGGAATGCGTGAAGCGCCGGTGCCAAGTGCTGTGTCACACGCTTAGATCTCGGCGTCGGCGATCTCCTTGAGCGTGTTGGCCGAAGCGCGCAGGGATTCCTGCTCTTCGTTGCTCAGGCGCAGGGGCACGAGGCCTTCCATGCCGTTCTTTCCTAGAACCGCAGGCATGCTCAGCACCACGCCGTCTATGCCGAACTGTCCATGCAACATGACCGAAACGGGAAGAATCGACTTCTCGTCGCGGATGATCGCCTCGCAGATGCGCTTGACCGCCATGGCGACGCCGTAGTAGGTGGCGTGCTTCTTCTCGATGATCTCGTAGGCGCTGTTCTTAACGTCGTCGGCGATCTGGTCCATGATGTAGCGCGGCTCGTGGTACCCGCGCAGCTCGAAGAAGTCGAGCAGCGACACGCCCGAGACGGTCGCACACGACCAGGCGGGAATCTCGCTGTCGCCATGCTCGCCGATGATGTAGGCGTGCACGCTGCGGCTGTCGACGTCGAGGTTCGCGCCGAGTAGGTATTTCAGGCGGGCCGTGTCGAGCACCGTGCCCGACCCGATGACGCGGCTCTCGGGCATGCCGGAGTAGCGGATGGCGACTTGCGTCAGGATGTCGACGGGGTTGGCCACGACGACCATTACGCCCTGGCAGTCGAGCGGTTCGATCTGGGTCATGATCGACTTGAAGATGGCCACGTTCTTCTTCACGAGGTCGAGTCGTGTCTCGCCCGGCTTTTGGGCGGCGCCCGCCGTGACCACGATCACGGCCGCGTCCTCGATGTCGGCGTAATCGCCGGCGTAGATGTCCATCGGGCGCGCAAACGGCAAGCCGTGGCTGATGTCGAGCGCCTCGCCCTCGGCCTTCTCGCGCACGGCGTCGAGCAGCACGAGCTCGGAGAACAGGCCGCTCTGCATCAACGCGAATGCAGACGACGCTCCGACGAACCCGCATCCAATAATTGCAGCTTTCCTCAGGTTAACCTGGCCCATGCTCTGTCTCCTCTCAGCAAGTTTCTAGATGTTTCGCATCGCACATCTTACACGTTTGCTCGCAGTTGTCGCATCAGGTTTGCGAACTGCCGCGTGATGGCGAAACAAGAGTCGCAATGCGTTCGGAGTCTTGCGTTTGGCGAAAACTGATTCGGCGAATTGCACAACTCAGAAAACGCGATGCGAATCTCATCTCATCCCGATAATATGTGATGTAGCTATTACTAAATGCATACACGTTAGAGCCATTGTGGGCGTGTTGTGGGAGGATTGAATGGAAGGCAAGCCGAACGTCATCATCCTGAGCGGGTTTCTGGGCTCGGGCAAGACGACCGCGCTCGTGCGCATGGTCGAGCGGTTGCGCGAGCGCGAGGGCGCGGATTTCCGCATCGCGATTGTCGAGAACGAGATTGGCTCGGCGTCGGTCGACTCGAGCATCATTCAGGAGGCAGGCTACTCGGTAACCGAGATGCTCTCGGGCTGCGTGTGCTGCACGCTCATCGGCCAGCTCATTCCCGCATTGCAGAAGCTCGAGGAAGAGCTCGAACCTCATCTGGTCATCCTGGAGGCGACGGGTGTGGCGACGCCTGACAGCATGGCGAACAACCTGGTCAAGTACGGCGGCTACACCGTGCGCATCGTGACGCTCGTGGACGCATCGCGCTGGCAGCGCATCAAGGTGGCGCTTCAGATACTGCTCACCGCCCAAATCGAGCCGGCCGATATCGTGTGTGTGAACAAGGTCGATCTGGCCGAACCCGATGTGCTCGAGGAAATCGACGCAGACGTGCATGCGATCAACCCGGACGTACCTATTGTGAGGTTGAACGCGAGCGAGCCGGTTGATCCAGCGCTGCTCGACGAGATAGTGGGGGACTAAGATGAGTGCGATGAGCGAAGAGCACGGACCCGATTGCACGTGCGGGTGCCATGATTACGAGCACGAGCACGAGCACGAGTACGGGCATGAGCACCACCACGAGCACGGGCATGAACACCACCATCATGACCATGGGGCCGCCCACGAGCGCGAAGTCGATCTCGGTTGGGCAAGTACCATCCTCGAGTCGCATGTGCACGACCAAGCCGCGACCGTGTCGGCGACCGTTCGTGCACAGGCGGAAGCCGCCAAGTCGTTCGAAGCGCTCGTCGCAGCGCTGAAGCTCATAGCTCAGCGCGTGGAATCTGCTGGTGGCATAGTCGGTCACATCAAAGCTTATGCGCGGTCGGGCGAATCGTTCGCACACGCGTCGGTTACCGATGCGCAGCTCGCACCCGCATGTGAGGGCGACGTCAATCTCGTTCTTGGCCCTGACGTGCAATGCCAGCTCGTCGTAATCGCCTTGCTCGTCGACTTGGACGTCCTTGAGGGGATCGTGCTCGAATCCCTTGCTTGATGAAGCGGTGCTCCTGGCGCCTCGCTTCAATAAGTTAGTGTCCAAACTTCGGCATCGAGTTTCCGCGACCTGGTGTTTTGCAGCTGCGGAAAACGGATTCCTATGAAGTTTGGACACTAGTCAAGTTCAAATACGCATCGAATGCGTGGCGTGCGTCGCGTTACCTTACCTGGTAGTCGACGGTAGCCTGGATCATGGCGTCGACGTTCTCGCGTTTCGCGTTCAGCGGGCAGTCGCAGCCCGAGCTCACGATGAGGCCGGTCGAGCTTCCCACGTCGTCGATGAGCTTCGTCACGTAGTCGTAGGTGTCGCTCTCAGACCCCATGGCCAAAAGCGTGGCGGGCACGTCGCCCTGGATGGCCATGTGGTCGCCGAGCACCTCGCGC
>CAMOUE010000224.1 GCA_946626265.1 uncultured Eggerthellaceae bacterium
GCCGCGCCCGCGCCCGCGCCCGCCGCGCCCGCGCCCGCCGCGCCCGCGCCCGCGCCCGCCGCGCCCGCGCCCGCGCCCGCCGCGCCCGCGCTGCCGCCGTTTTTCACCGCTTCAAGCGGTTCGAGCACGTTCCCGCAGCAGGTGACCGTGGCATTTCCCGATGACCAGATGATGTTCGCGCAATCGGGGCATACGTGCATGACGCTCTTATGCAGGTTTGCCGCCACGTTGCGGTTCTCCGCCTGCTTCCACCGCTTCAACGTGGGAAGCACGACGCCCATGAACGACACGGCCTCCTCCGGCGTGTAGCCGGTGGCCTGCACGAGGTAGGGAACGTTGCGCTCGATAATCTCGTCCAGCCCGCTGCTGGTGAATTCGCCGTCGTGATAGCACCATCCGCAATAGTCGGGGTTCTCCGTGCCGTCCGCGTTCGTCCCGAAGGGCATGTCCGGCACGTCGAAGGGCGTCCCGCAGCACTGGCACGCGGGCGCGTCGGGAAGATCGAGCAAGCCGACCACGGGCACGTCAAGCACGCTTGCGAGCAGTTTGCGCATGTCGATGCCAGGCTCGCTGTCGCCGTTCTCCCATCGGCTCACGGCCTGACGCGTCACGTACACCTTCGCCGCAAGTTGTTCCTGCGTCAGCCCTGCGTTCCTGCGGGCGCTCTGGATTGCCTCGCCGACCCTCATGGCTTCTCCTCTCGTCTGCATCCCTTTCGTTCGCCTGTGCAAAACAGCGTAAAGGCACCGCGTGCAGTTGTCACGCAATGGGAAATTGCGCGTACGCCGGGCGAGCGAGTTGCCGTGAGTGAGTCGGAGTGAGCCCGCCTCCCAGGGAGGGCGACTCGCACTCCAGTGAGTCCGCCTCCCAGGGAGGGCGACTCGCACTCCAGTGAGTCCGCCTCCCAGGGAGGGCGGCTCATCGTGCGATAATGCAAGCACAACGGAAAAGGAGCGTTCATGGGTTGGTTCGAGGAATCGGTCGTATATCAGGTTTATCCGCTCGGGTTGACGGGCGCGCCGTTCGCCAACGATTTCGTCCAAGAGCACCGCATCATGCAGCTCGTGGAAAACGGGTGGGTCGAGCACATTGCGAAACTCGGTGCGACGTGCGTGCTGTTGAACCCCGTGTTCGAGAGCGGCACGCACGGCTACGATACGATCGACTTCCACAAGGTCGACAGCCGCTTGGGGACGGCCGACGACTTGCGCGCCGTCGTGGGCGCGTTCCACGAGGCGGGCGTCAAGGTGATCCTCGACACGGTTTTCAACCACGTCGGCCGCGACTTCTGGGCGTTCGCTGGCGTGCGGGAAAAGCGGCAGGCAAGCGCATACGCGAGCTGGTTCAACATCGATTGGGGCGGGGAGAGCCGCTTCGGCGACGGCTTCGCGTACGAATGCTGGGAAGGTGTCGACGAGCTCGTGAAGCTGAACCACGGCGATTTCTCCCTGAACGACTACTGCGCGGACGTCGTGCGCGCCTGGGAGCGCGACTACGACATCGACGGGCTGCGACTCGACGTTGCCTATTGTCTTGACCTGGGCTTCCTCGGTTATCTCAGGAGCGTCGCGAACGAGCTGACCGAAAAGCGCGGGCAAAAGTTCCTCCTGCTCGGCGAGACCATGTTCGGCGACTACAACCGCTGGATGGGCGAGCACGCATGCGACACGGTGACGAACTACGAATGCTACAAGGGGCTATGGAGCTCGATGAACGATGCCAACATGCACGAGATCGCCTACGCGCTCGAGCGCCAGAGCGGCGACGCGCCGTGGGACCTGTACACGGGCGCTCACCTGCTCAACTTCGTCGACAACCACGACGTGGCGCGCATCGCCACCCAGCTTGCGGACAAGCGCCAGCTCAGGCCGCTTTACGGACTGCTGTTCGGCATGTGCGGCGTGCCCTGCGTGTACTACGGCAGCGAATGGGGCGTGCAAGGTGAGAAGCTGCCCGGCGACCGCGAGCTGCGCCCCGCGGTCGAACGCCCCTCGTGGACGGATCTCACCGACTGGATTGCCCGGCTCGCCCGCGCGAAACGGGGCAGCGCGGCGCTCGTTTGGGGAGGCTACCGCCAGATCGAAGTCCGGCCGCGGTTCCTCGCATTCGAGCGGAAGGACGAGTCGGAACGCGTGGCGGTCGTTGTGAACGCATCGGACGAGAGTGTCGAGATGCAGCTCGATTGCGGCGGCGGAGAAGCCGTCGACTTGATAACGGGCGAGCGCGCCGAGGCGCCTGATTGCGTGGTGGCCGAACCGTTCAGCTGCCGGTTCTGGCGCTGTTAGGTGAAAACGGTCGGACGGCTCGCTAGACGGCCCCGGGTTTGCGGCCCCGGCTAGACGGCTTCGGGTTTGCGGCCTCGGCTAGACGGCTTCGGGTTTGCGGCAGTGCGGATCGCCCTCGCCGATGAGGACGTCCCACCACCATTCGGGGTTTTCCGAATCCATGCGGCTGAGCATTGCGAGCATCTTGCCCTTCGCCTCGGCAGGCAGCTGCTCGAAATCGGCGCGTACGGCGTCGAGCACGGCCTTGCTTGTCGAGAACATCTCGTCGCAGATCTCGCGCTTCTCGTCGAGGCTGTAGCTATCGGGCGAGCTGAGGCTGAGGTCGGCTCTGAAATATGCCATCTCCTCAGCTTGCTGGAGTTCGGTCCATTTGGCGTCGTTTGAGGTGTTCATTTCGAGGTCCTTAAGCGCGCGCTTTTCATAGCTGATGTGTATATTCTACGCGCCGGAACGCCCGATGTCCCATTCGTCGCACTATTGATTTCGCCATGCAAACGATTTCTATGTTCTGCCATAGGGGGTTCCGCCATAGGAAGGCGGATAAAAAAAGCGCAATTGTTAGACTCACACATTTGGATTGCGGGATCTCGTGCTCTTGCGTGCTGGTGCGCCCGTGCGCCTGCGTGGCCATGCGGCCGTGCGGCAATCGCGTCAAACTCGGGATTTGCGCCAAAACCGGCTCTCCCCCCGGTTCAACTGACGGTGCAAAGTGCAAAAGTGTACATATTTTTAGAAACGCAATGCATTTGCCCAGTTCACGATTTTTCATTTTGAAAATATGTACACTTTTGGTTGAAACACCCGAGTGCGCGGCT
>CAMOUE010000225.1 GCA_946626265.1 uncultured Eggerthellaceae bacterium
AGGCGTGCGTCCAGATTCATCGCGCTGGTCACGAGTTTGGTTCTCGTGGCAGGGCCCATGTCACCACGATAGCATCTACGTGGCGCTTACAGCAAGCCCTCCCGCCCCGATTGTCGGGCGGGAGGGCTTCGCAAACGTACGACCTCGGTTTGCCTACTTGACCTTGACCGTCAGCGTCACCGTCTTGGCCTTCGCCTTCTCGTAGTTCTTGCTAGCGGGTGCGGTGAGCTTGACCTTCACCTTGTAGGTGCCGGCTTTGAGGCCCTTTTTCAGCGTCACCTTGCCGGTCTTCTTGTTCACGGCGATCTTGGCGCCGCCGGCCTTGCTGGCCTTGGCGTACATCACCTTGGTCTTGGCGGACACCTTCGCCTTCTTGGCGAGGTCCACGGTCGCGTTCCCGGCGAGCGCCCTGACCTTGCCGGACTTCTTGGCCTTGGCGGAGACGGCCGCGTTCCTGGCCGATATCTTCTTCTTCCCCCCATCAATCTGCCTTCATTCTCCTCAATTTTACGCGCGGGCGCCGGATTCCATCTCTTGGCAAAGCCTTTTCAGAAGTGATCCTGCGCACCGAGACCTCGTAAGCACGGTGCCGCCGCAAAAGGCAAGTCCATTTTTACTGCATTGGCTTCCCCTATAATAACCGCCTCGACATAAAAGCTTTCCTGCAAAAGGACGGGAAGCTACCGCATAGGGGAAATGAATTATGGAAGAACAGCAGGAATTCGAGCTCAAGGACGAAGTCTGGTCGGGCGCTTCGATGCTCTACACGAGCGAGCCCATGCGCAGCCTTGTGGTGGAAGTGGAGACCTCGTCTCAGGTGCAGGGCGAGGTCCTGCAGGCCGCCGTGGACGACGTGCTGAAGCGCGCACCCTACTTCGGCGACGCGCTGGCGGAGCGCGAAGGCAGCTTCCACTACGCAAAGAACCTGCTTCCGATGAAAGTGGCCGAGGGCGGCCTTCGCGCCGTGGGAGGCCCCGAGACCAATTGGCACAACCTCGACGTGACCTTCGAGGGCAACACGATGAGCTTCGCGATGTTCCATGCCTTCTGCGACGGCATGGGGCTCAACCTGTTCGTCGACGCCGTGCTCAACCGCTACTTCAGCCGCAAGGACGGCGTGGACTACCCGGCCGAGGGCCTGCGCGTGCCCGGCCAGAGCGTGCTCGAGGGCGAAGAGGCAGACGGCATCGTGAACCTCGAGCCCATGGAGATGACGCCCGAGATCGGCGCCACGCTCGCGCAGAGAACAAAGGAGAGCTATGTCCTCCCCGAGGCGTCCGGCGACCATCTCGACGACATGCATGCAATCACGGTGCATGTGGCCGAGGGCGCCCTCCTCGACTTCGCCCGCTCGTGCGGCTCCTCGCCGGCGCCCACGCTCGCAGCCCTCATTGCAGAGGCCGTATTCGCCGTGCATCCCGAGTGCGACATGCCCGTGGCCGCCATGATCCCCACTTCCACGCGCAAGGCCCTCGACGTCCCCAACACCTTCAAGAACGCGGCGGGCGCAGCCTTCGTCCACTTCGACCCGAACGACGCCGCGAGCTTTGCCAAACGCGCGAGCGCGGCCCGCGCGTCCTTGCGCGCACAGGTCGCTACCGACGTCGTGCGTTTCGCGAACGCCGGACTGCGCGGGCTCATCGCGGCGTCCAAGGCTGCGAAAACCTATGCGGAGAAGGCCGAGATGCTCAACATCACGGGCAGGTATTCGACCCCCATCAGCGTGGACTACGTGGGCGGCCTGCACGCCGAGGGCTTCGAGGACCAACTCGTTTCGATTCGCTACCTCTCCTCGCCCTTAGGCGACCAGAGCGACTCGCTCTCGCTTTTCGTCACGGCAACGGCCGGCCGCTTCGACTTGGTCTTCGCACGCAACTTCGCGACCGACGTGTACGACAAGGCGTTCCTGGCGCAGCTCGACGAGCACGGCATCCCCTATGAGCTGGGCGGCGAGCGCAACTTCATGACCCCGCGCAACGGGCTCATCCCCGCGCTCGGGTTGGCCTCGGCATGAAGAAACTCTGACGACAGTGCGCTCCATCAGCCTTCAGACCCATCTGCTCCGCGGGGGGCTTCTGGCCCCGAAAGCAATTAAGACGCGTCTCCCTGGCACATAGCATGACGCCGTCCTGTGCTAAGATGGCGCGACATGATGTCGATGCTGGAAAAGGGAGTTTCATGCGCAAGTGTCTCTATGCTCTAATCACGGCTGCATGCGTTGTTATCCTTGCAGTCGCGCTCGTCGCTTGTTCGCCCGCGGCACCTGACGGCCCGAAGGCCTCTTCGACGGCTGACGGCCCGAAGGCCTCTTCGACGGCGCCGTATCTTTCCAACACCTCGTTTTCTCCCCGAACCGAGCAGGCCATCAACGACTTCATCGCGGCGTGCGGCAAAGATGCGGCTGCCTATCGGCAGAACGCTTACGTGGTGAGCGATTTCGACGACACCACCTCGATTTCCGACATCACCTACCAATGCGGCACCTACCAGCTGCAAACGATGTCCTTCGCGCTCGACCCCGACAGGTTGCGCGCCGCCATTTCGACCGACGTCGACTTGAACGCCGACGATAACGCAGCGTGGGTCGACGATATCGACGCCGCGTACCGCCAACTCTACAAGGCCTATGGCCCCTTCAGCGCAGCCGGGCTTGACGAAGCCGCGCAGGCCAAGCTGCAGCAAGACCCCCAATGGGCGGAATTCGCCACGAAGCTTCAGCTGTTCAGCCTGCATGTCGAGGACACGCTCGACTACGCCACGGGCTGCAAATGGACGCTCCACCTTTTCTCCGGCATGACCGAATCCGAGGTCTACGACCTGTTCAAACGCTCATGCGAGACCTATGCAGGCAAAGAAACGCAGATAGCAACCTGGACATCGCCCGAAGGCATCGAGTCGAAGATTGGCGTTGTCAGCTGCGATATCGTCCTTGGGGTGTCGGTTACCGACGATGTGCGGGCCATGCTCGAGGCGTACGACGCGAACGGCATCGACGTTTGGATTTGCTCGGGATCGCATGCCGACGGAGTCCGCGCGGCCGTCGACGCGTTTGGGCTGGGCGACTACGTGGACGGCGTCA
>CAMOUE010000226.1 GCA_946626265.1 uncultured Eggerthellaceae bacterium
AGTCCGGCGATGTCGACATCGCCTTCGTCTACACCTCCGACGTCGAGCGCTTCGGTGGCGTGAAGGTCGTCGGCACGGTCCCGGGCGACACCCACAAGAACATCACCTATCCTGGTGCCGTCTGCGCTCAGTCGACGAACGCGGCTGCTTCCCAGGCCTTCCTCGACTGGTGCCTCTCCGACAAGGACGCCCAGGAGATTTGGCAGAAGTGGGGCTTCGAACTCGCCTAGGGTCGAATTGCGGCGAGTCGAATCGCGGCAAGCCGAATTAACCTAAGAACAGGCACATACTCTTTCGGAAATAGTCTTGTCAGAGTAATATGCATGGGGGAGTCGGATAAACCGGCTCCCCCTTTTCGGATGAAGCAAAGGAACGCCTAATGCGAAAACGCATTTTCATGGTCATGGCGGTGCTCGTGCTCGCGTTTGCCCTGTTGGCAGCGCCGACTGCTTATGCGGCCGACATCGTGTCTGCCGGCGCCACGAAGGCCGATGTCGAAACCGAGGACGTTGCGGTGTCGACCGACTCCGATAATCTGGCGGCCGCAATTGACGGATGCGCGTTCGCAGTAGGCGATTTCGAGCGGGCGAGCAAGGGGTCAAACAGGGAGATAGCCGACGAATATCACGGTTACTCCTATTACGTTGGAAGCAAGTCGAGCACGCTCATGTACTTCGTGACCGAAGCCATGGTGCTCGTCTACGTCGACCCCGACGCGGCCGGCGCCGCGGGCTTTGACATGTCGTCGGCTGATGACCAGGCGAAGCTTCAGCGGTATCTCGTGGCGCTCGATACGGCGGCGGGCAAGGGCAACGCGCTCATCCCCGAGTCGGCGACGTGGCGTTTTACTTCCGAAAAGGAAAACGTCATCGACGGCGTATCGTACGGGTTCCTGAAGGAAGTCGACGGCAGCTTCTACAATTGCATCGTCGGCACGGATGGCGCGGACGTCACCGACTCGGCCCATGCGCATCATGTGCAGCCGCTGTTCGCCTGCTTCTCGTCGCTCATTCCCGCAGCCGATGCGGTCATCGTGGGGGAGCCCACGTGGAGCGAGAAGCTCGGGTCGTTCATGTCGTCGCTCGATTGGTCGCCGCTGTTCGTCACGCTCAAGACGACGTTCACGGCCATCGTGTTCATCTTCGTGCTCGGCTTGGCGGCGGCGTACTTCTGCTTGCACCGTACGCCGAAGTTCCGCAACGTTTTCGACACCATTTTCACCATTCCCATGGTGCTGCCGCCGACGGTCTGCGGTTTCCTGTTGCTGCTCGCGCTCGGCAGCAACACGCCGGTGGGCAAATGGTTCATCGACATCGGCTTCCCGCTGATCTTCAGCTGGCCTGCGACGGTCATCGCGGCGGTCGTCGTCGCGTTCCCGCTCATGTACCGAGGCGCGCTCGGGGCGTTCGACAACCTCGATCCGAACATGCTCGATGCGGCGCGCACGCTCGGCTGGTCGGAGTCGCGCATCTTCTTCAAGATCATGCTGCCGCTCTCGTGGTCGTCGATTGCGGCGTCTACGGTGCTCGCGTTCGCCCGCGCGCTCGGCGAATTCGGCGCGACGCTGTTCCTCGCGGGCAATTACCTGGGCATCACGCGCACGATTCCCATTGCGATCTACTTCGAGTGGATGAACGGCAACACCGACATCGCGATTTTCTGGACGATCGTCCTGGTAATCTTCAGTTTCCTGGTCATCATGTTCATCAACTTGTGGTCGCAGCATACGACGCGTTACCGGAAGGGGGCGGTCGAGGAATGAGCCTCGAGGTCGATATCCGCAAGAGCTTCGGCTCCTTCACGCTTGACGTGAGCTTGTCGGCCGGCGACGAAGTGCTGGGCCTGCTCGGCGCTTCGGGTTGCGGCAAGTCGCTCACGATGCGCAGCGTGGCCGGCATCGAAACGCCTGACGAGGGGCGCATCGTCGTGAACGGTGAGGTGTTTTTCGATAGCGAGCAAGGCATCAACCTCAAGCCGCAGCAGCGCAAGACGGCGCTGCTGTTCCAGAACTACATGCTGTTTCCGAACATGACGGTCGAGGACAACGTGGCGGCGGGCATTCCGAAAGGCACCCCCAAGGCCGAACGCGACGAGATCGTCCTCGGCGAGCTGAAGCGTTTCGACGTCGCGGCATTCGCCAAGCGCTACCCGGCGCAGCTTTCGGGCGGCCAGCAGCAGCGCGTGGCGCTCGCCCGCATGCTCGCGGCCCGGCCCGGCATCCTCATGCTCGACGAGCCGTTCTCGGCGCTCGACGCGCATCTGAAAGGCGTGCTCGAGCAGAACCTGGCAAGCTTGTTCGACGCTTTCGACGGCACGATTCTCTATGTGAGCCATGACATCGACGAGGCCGTGCGCTTCTGCGACCGGGTCGCCGTGGTCGAGAAGGGCCATGTCATGGAAATTGACGGAAGCCGTGAGCTCGTCGACAACCCGAAGAGCATGGCGGGCTTGAAGCTGTCGGGCTGCAAGAACGCGGTCGAAGTCGAGCGGTTGAGCGATACGCACGTGTACTGCCCGCAATGGGGCGTGAAGCTCGCGGTGCCGGGCGGCGTGCCCGAGGGCGTCCGCGGCGTCGGCGTTCGCGCGTTCAACCTTCGGCGCGCGCAGGAGCCCGGCTGCAACGTCTACCGCGTGCGCGTCGACCGCGTGAGCGACTCGCGGTTCGAGCGCATGTGCATGTTGAGCTTCCTCGACCGTGACGAGCGGGCCGAACCGCTCGTCAGCGCAGTCGATCAGGAAGTCCACTTCCTGCATCAGCGCATGTACTGGCGCGTTAGCATGCGCGAGCCGGGAGTGGTTTTGCCCGAAGTGGGGGACGAGCTTCTGATCGAGCTTCCCGCGGACAAGCTCTATGTCGTCTGCAAATAGAGCGCATGCGGCAGGGCATGTGCCTTGGCATGCGGAAAGACCGCGCTTGACGGGGCATGTGCCTTGGCATGCGGCAGGGTTCGTAGTCCTGCCGCATCAGCTTCAGGCATGCGAAGCGCTATGAAGCGGGATGGATTAAATTCACTTACGCGAATATATCTAGCCAAGAATGAAAGAAGCGGCTACACTACTTGTCGCTGATTGTT
>CAMOUE010000227.1 GCA_946626265.1 uncultured Eggerthellaceae bacterium
TGGAGCGGGTGACGGGACTCGAACCCGCGAATGCGAGCTTGGGAAGCTCGTGCCTTACCACTTGGCGACACCCGCGTAGCTAGTAATAGTAGCACAGCTGCCGAAGAAACGCTCCCGTGCATTTCCATAAACGAACGCGTACACGAGAAACCCAGAGCGCGACGTACGCGAAGGCGCCCGGCAGGCGCAGGACGACGAACCTCGAAAAGAATTTGGGACGGAAGCATGGGCGCGCGGGTATTAATCACCAAAAGGACCGATTGCAAGGATGGAAACGTGGAAAGCAGGCGCATCGAACATATCCTGAAGCACGATTTCTCGGCAGGAACCGAAAAGTTCCGCGACGAGCTTCTCCAGCGCTGCATCGGCCTGATCCGCGCCGGCGAAGGGCACGTCGTCGAAGGACCCTTCGACACGAATGGAATTCGGGCAATCCGCGACGCCCGAGACGCGCAGGGCGATTGCCGAGAGGTAAGCGACGACGAGCTCGATGCACTTGCAGCGGCTGGCGATGCGCGCAGCCTCCAATGCAAATCGTCGGACGACGAGAGCCCGCTGCTCGTCTAACCTCTCGCGCACCCTGGATTAAACCCTTCTCGCGCCGCGAGACCGCGCCCGCCCGAACCGCAGCTCGCCCATGCTGTCACGCGCCACGTGCCCATGCCGCTGCAGGCGGGTGCTTTACGCCTCTATCACGAGCACCTGGCTGAGTCCGGTCATCTCGAACACTTCCATGACGCTCTCCTTCGGATGGAGCAGCCGCAGCACGCCGCCGCGCGTGGCGGCCAACTTGCTCGCAGCCACGATCACGCGCAGGCCGGCGGACGACACGTAGTCAACATTCGCCAAATCCAGGTCTATATCGCAAATCGCTTGATCGACCTTCCCGACCGCCGCCTCCAAGTCGGGCGACGTCTGCACGGTCAGCTTGCCTTCGATTGCGATGACCGCCCTGCTGCCGTTGACGGTAACGCCGATGTTCATACGCCCCTCCGCCTTCTCATGCTATCCATAGAGCGCGCCCCCCACGGAAACGCGCACGCTATCCGAAAACCAGCCCGTTCGGACCAATGTGCACGTAATATAGCACCTCGAGGAACGCATAGAAGCCGACAAGCCCGAAGAACACTCCATTCACAACGCTTTGCGGCGCGCGGTGAAGCGCCTTGGCCATGAGGGGGTACACCACCCACAAGATGAACGTTGCCGCCGCCGAGTACACGAGGGTGTTCTGCAACAGCACCTGGCCCATGAAGTTGAACGGAAGGCCGCGGTAATCCCACAGTTCGTAGTTCGCGTTTGCCGTTATGCCCGTGGTGAAGTCGATGCCGGCGCACACGAACATGGTCACGAGAAAACTCACGACGAGCGTCGGGGCCACGCGACCGCCGAACTTCTTCAGCAACCACTCCTTGACCGGGAAGAGCAGCACCACGATGAGCACGACGGCGAGCCCCTCGGCAGGGTAGGGGCACAGCCACCAATCCCACAGCTGGGCATGGCTGAAATCGTAGTCGCCCATGACGACGCCGAGCACGATGAGCCAACAGAAGCCGATTTCGGCCCAATGCCCGAAAATCGAGAACGAGCAGTAGTAGATGACGAGGTTGCGAAACCAAGGCCAGGTCAGAGGCTTAGGGTAAATGTCTTCACCGGGGTCGTGCGTCGGTTGGGTGCTCTTGTCGAGCGGCTCGACGAACAGCGCCTTGGCGCGCTGCGAGAACGCGAAATAGCCGATTATGAACAGCGACCCGCCGAAGTACAGCACGCCTCCCGCGACGAGCACCGGCATGCTCACCACCTGCGCGATGCGTTCGTACTCCCCTCCGAACACCATGTCGAGCACCGACAAGACGATGACGACGATCATGGAGCCGACTATGAACTGGCGCGCGGTGCTCGCCCTCCGCTCGATCAGCCAGAGCGAACGCGCCGCCGCCGTCATGACTATCAGGATTCGCAGCAACGTAATGTCGTACTCGAAATTGCCTGCGGGCATCAGCAGGGCATAGCCGAGCACCGTGAGCACTACCGCAGCGAAATAGACTTCTACGATCCTGATGATGGGGCCGAACTTCATTCCCCGCTACCTCAGGCTTCCGCATCGAGGCGCTGGCGGGACACGAGCTCCGCGAACACACCCCCCTGAGCAAGCAGCTCGTCGTACGTGCCCTCCTCGACTATGCTGCCCCCGTCGACCACCAGGATGCGATCGCAGTGCCGCACGGTAGACAGGCGGTGGGCGATCACGAGCCGCGTGCAGTTGAGCGAGTCAAGCGAGTCGGACACGTGCTTCTGCGTTCTGTTGTCGAGCGCGCTCGTCGCTTCGTCGAACATGAGGATCTTCTTCTTGCCGCAGATGGCACGGGCTATCATCAGCCTCTGCCGCTGACCGCCGGAAACGCCGCCGCCACCTTCGGTTACAAGCGTCTGCATCCCCATGGGCATGCGGCGAATGTCGTCCGCGATTCCCGCAAGCTCGGCGGCCTCCCATGCGTCGTCGATGGTCGCGGTCGGATTGGAGATGGTGATGTTGTTCGCCACGTCGCCCATGAACAGCTTGCCATCCTGCATGACGACGCCGATATGCCGACGCAAGCTGCGCAAGTCAACCTTGGACGTCTCGTGGGGCCCGTAGAATATGGTCCCGCGCTCCGGCGTCTCGAACCCGAGTAAAAGCCTCATGATAGTCGATTTCCCGCAACCGGAACGGCCCACGAGCGCGACGTACTCGCCCGGGCGAATGCGGAACGAGAGGTCTTTCACGATATAGGGCATATTCTCCCCATAGCGGAACGACACGCCCGACACGTCGATCGACCCGGTGAGGCTGTCCACGTTCGGCCTCTCCTCGCTGACCTCGGGAACCGCCTCCATGATGGGCGCCACGGAATTGAGCATCGGCTTGATCTGGGCCATCGTGCTCGCTGTACCCGCAAATCCCATTATCGCGCCGTTCACCTGGCCGTATGCCACGCTGAACGCCATGTAGTCAGCCATGGCGACATGCGAGGACCCGGCGAGGTAGAAGATCACGATGGTGCCGACCATGCCCACGAAGGAGACGAGCGC
>CAMOUE010000228.1 GCA_946626265.1 uncultured Eggerthellaceae bacterium
ACGGCAAGACGTACGACAACTACGACGTCGTGAGGCGAATGGTCGAGGAGCAGCGCGACATGCGCGTGCCGGCAGGGCTCGTGCCCCGCTGCCCCGTGTGCGGCAAGCCCATGGCCATGAACCTGCGCGCCGATGACACGTTCGTCGAGGACGCCGGCTGGCACGCGGCGGCCGCGCGCTACGGCGACTTCCTGGAGGCGCACGAGCACGGCAAGGTGCTCTACCTGGAGCTCGGGGTCGGCGCGAACACGCCCGTCATCATCAAGTACCCGTTCTGGCGCCGCACGTACGCAAACCCGGATGCCACGTACGCCTGCGTCAACTACGGCGAGGCGTACACGCATCCCGACATCCGCGATCGCTCGATTCTCGCCGACGCCGACATCGACCGGGTGCTCGAAGACCTATTGGAGGTGCAGAATGGATAAAACCAGGAAAACCGAGCTGCTGGAAGACCTCGTGGCCACGCTCTGCGCCGAACGCGGCTTCGAGACGTCGGAAACGGAAAGCGTCGACGAGCTGTGGAGCGCGTTCCGCGCCCTCGTGAACACGCGCCCGCCGATCCACGCGAGCAAAAAATGGCTCGCCATGCAAGACGAGCTGCTTCAGGGCATCATCGCAGAGGCGGGTGTCAGCGGCGTCGGCGATGCAGCACTTTCGCCCGTCGACCCGCGCCTGCGCCTCTGGCGCGGCGACATCACCACGCTCGCCGTCGACGCCATCGTGAACGCCGCGAACAGTCAGATGCTCGGCTGCTGGGTGCCCGGCCACCACTGCATCGACAACGCGATCCACACGTTCGCCGGCATCCAGCTGCGCGCCGAGTGCGCCCGAATCATGGAGGAGCAGGGCCACGAGGAGCCGACGGGCTCGGCCAAGATCACGCCCGCGTACAACCTGCCCTCGGGGCACGTCATCCACACGGTCGGCCCCATCGCGAACGGAAGCCCCGCCGACCTGCACCGAAAGCAACTCGAATCGTGCTACGAAAGCTGCCTCGACCTGGCGGCGAACGAGGGTTTGCATTCGATTGCGTTCTGCTGCATCAGCACGGGCATCTTCGGCTTCCCCCAACGCGAGGCGGCCGAAATCGCCGTGAAAACCGTTCGCAGCTGGCTCGACCGCAACGAATCGAGCATCACGGTCGTCTTCAACGTGCATGGCAAGACGGACGAGGCGATATACCAAGGTCTTTTGGGCCTGTGATCCGGACTCGCATGCGGAAGAAGACCAGAAGGAAAAGGACGCTGATAGACATGATGGAACAATGGTCCATCATGAAAGAAGACGAATACACGAAGGCTATAGCCGAGTTGCTGGAAAAGCCCCCCGCAATGCCCCTTTAACCCTGGAGGTGTTCCCAGGAAAGCAGCGCAATCAAAGTCCCGTCATATTTAGAAAGGCGCCGACGAGGGGGTTGGAGTTGTCGGCGCGATAGGCGTACGATTTCGTGACGTGCAGGCCTTCGCATTCGATGGGCCTCGAGACGACCAGTGAAGTAGAGCACGAGTAGAAGCACTGCGAGCCCGTGATGCCGCTCGCGGGCAGCGCCCAGGTGGAGTCCGCGTAGATCGTCGTCAGGTGCGAGCACCCCGAGAACGTGTAGAACAGGTCCGTCAGCGTCGACGGATCGAAGCCGCGAAAGTCGATGGTCGTGAAGGAGCAAGACGAGAACGTGTAGCGCATCGACCGCACGCCGGAGAGGTTGCCCAGGCCGGAGATGCTTGCCAGATTCGTGCACGAGTAGAACAGGTAGTTCAGGTTGAGGTACGAGAACGTGGCCATGTCCGCCGCGAAGGTCGCGCTCGTGAGGTGCTGGCGGTGCGTCGGCCCGGTGACGCCGTCCCAGGGCGTGAAGCCGAGTCCGACGTACTTGCCGATGGCGCAGATTCTGCCGGATACTCGCAGCGTTCATGCTGTGCCAGGCAATGTTTCGGCGTTGGCGTGGCGGTGAGCACGGTCTGCCAGCTGCTCTTGCGAACAGACAGAGGAAGTGTTACATTGCATGTACGTTGACAACACAGGGAGATACCATGTCGAAGACTGCAACAATCAACATGCGCGTGAGCCCGGAGGTCAAAGCCGACGCGGAGAGCATCTTTTCCAGTCTGGGTATGACCCTCACCGAGGCGATCAACGTGTTCCTGCACAAGGCCATCATGGAGGGGGGTCTTCCCTTCGAGGTGCGTCAGCCTCGCTACAACGCGGAGACCGAGGCGGCCATGCGCGAGGCGCGCGGCATCATGAGCGGGAGCGTGCCCGCCGAGAGGTACGATTCCGTTGCAGCCATGTTTGCCGCCCTCGACGAATAGGGTTGGCGGATGGCGCTCAAGCTCGTATTTACCTCCCAGTTCAAGAAGGATTACAAGAGAGCAAAGAAACGTGGACTGAGCTTGGCCGAGCTGCAGGCAGTGCTCGACAAGCTCTGCGCCGAGGAGCAGCTCGAGGAGTGCTACCGCGACCATGCGCTGATCGGAAGATACGCGGGGTTTCGGGAGTGTCACATCCGGCCCGACTGGCTGCTCATCTACGCAATTGACGGCGGCCAGCTAATCCTAACCGCATCGCGCACGGGCATGCACTCGGACCTGTTCGACGAATAGTCGTTGCCGATCGAGATGCTGGGTGCGTTTGTTGTCGGTTCTGGGATTTGTATACCGCGCTTCAACGACATTCGCGCAGTGTCGACACATACGAAAACAGGCCCCGAAGGGCCTGCGAAGATTTGGTCGCGGGGCAGGATTTGAACCTACGCGCGGTGCGTACCTCCGCTACGCTCCGGCAACCTCCGGGTTATGAGTGCGTAAAGACGACCCGACAGTGCATGACACAAAACGACAAAAGTACCTTCTACCAGCCCTTTTCGATGACACTGGTACCTATGCAGGACACGACGCGACACTGGTTTTTCGGCCAGAGTCACGGCAGAGTCACGGCACCCGACTGGCAAACGCCCAGCTCGGGTGCCGAGGAAGGAAGGTAGCGATGTCAACTACGAATACCGATTGGACCGCCCTGCAGCAGGCCGAGGACATGGCCTAAACGCTTTCCAAACCCATTGGGATCCAAAG
>CAMOUE010000229.1 GCA_946626265.1 uncultured Eggerthellaceae bacterium
GGCAGATGAGCGGACGGCCGGCGAACGGCACGAGCGCCTTGCTCTGCCCCATGCGCCTGCTCTCCCCGCCTGCCTGTATGACGACTGTGACCTTCGGACGGAGGTAGAATTCCTCGAGGTAGTCCGCGAGCCCTGCCACGTCGCCGAAATCGAACGAACGGATTCCGTAGATCTGCGCAGCCTCCTGCGCCTCCGGTATGTCGGTGACGACCGCGATCGTGTTGGCCGTCGGCATCTTCTTCAGGAGATCGGGATCATATTCGAACGCACGTTCGCCTCTTGACTTCTGGATGAAATCCGTCCCGAGCGATTCGCCGTTTCGGGCGCCTTCCACGAAAGCCGAGGCCACCTTGGAGTCGGCCTCGTTCGCCGCGCGCATTATCTCGATGGTGGGAAGACCGCTCTTGCGGTAGCCCTCGACGATGACGATGTCGTGGCCGGGCATGCTGCGCACGATGTCGGCGCACTCGAGCTCGCCGCTTATCGTCTTGATGCGGGCGACCTGCCCCGGAGAGGCGATCACGGTCTCGGACGCGCCGGCATGGCGATGCCGGTACGAATCCTTGCCGGGAATGTCGATCTCGAACCCCTCTCGGTGATGGTGCTTGACGCTCCCGACGTCATGACCACGACTCGCAAGCTCGGAAATGAGGGAGACGACAAGCGTCGTCTTGCCCGAATTGTGCCGTCCGACCACAGCGATAGCCGGACTTGGAATGTCAACCATTACCCCCCCTTTCAGCATGGCAAGTATATCGCATGAGCGAATGCGCAAACAGTTTTAACCTTCGACGAGCATAGTCTAGAAAGCAAATGGGGCTGCACGCAGCAGTTATTCTTTGTCATATTTGAATGATTAACAATATATAGTTTTTAATTATTTATACGTTCTTTTATAAATATCAAAGCTGTTCTTGCATGCTTTTGCAATCATTCGAGAATGATGGGTTAATTGGTGCGCTCGTCCGTACGTAGTCGCGCGAACTCAGGCAGACGCAGAACGCGCGTGCAATGGAAAACGGATTATTGTGGAAACGCAGACGCCTGCGGCGGATGTTGCTAGTCCGCGAAAAAGCGGCGGTACAGTGCCAGCTCCTCATCGCCCTCGCGGCTCGACAGGAACTCCACGGTACCGGGGCCGGCAGATTTCGTCAGCAGGTTGCGCTCCGCCAAACGACGTTCGAGCTGGCGCGCGGTCCCCTCCGCGCCGTCGAACAACGGCACGTTCCCGACGATTTCGGTAATCTGGCGCGCGATGAACGGATAGTGCGTGCACCCGAGCACGACACCGTCGACCTCGCCCCGGTAGCGCCCTATAAGACTCTCGAGGAGCTCCAACACATCGGGGTTGTCCAGATCGCCCCGCTCTATCCGGTCCGCAAGCCCGGGGCAGGGAACCGGAATCACTTCCCTATCGGCGCCCCATCGTCTTGCCAGCTGCTGGTACTTGTCGAGCCTGAGCGTTATCGGCGTGGCCATTACGAGGATTCGGTCCACTCCGGGCGCGAGCGTCGCGGGCTTGAGGGCGGGCTCCACGCCGATGATCGGCACGTGCGCGTAATCGGCCCGAAGCGTCGCCGCGGCGACGCTCGTTGCCGTATTGCACGCTATGACGATCGCCTTCGCCCCTTCGTCGAGCAGGTTGTCCACGATGTCGCGCGATCGATTGAGCACCCAATCACGCGATTTCTCGCCATACGGCGCGTTGGCGGAGTCGCCGAAAAAGACGAACTTCTCGTTCGGCAGCGTCTTCACGAGATGCCTGAGCACGCTGATGCCCCCGACACCCGAGTCGAACACGCCGATGTATCCCCTGTATTTGAGCTGCATGAACCCGAAACGAAGCCTACTTGACGCCGTAGGTCTCGTAGTAGGCGTCGATGGCGGCCTTGATCGTGTCGTCTATGACGACGCGCCCCTGGCACTCGCGGTTGTAGAGATGCTCGGTGACCTCTGCCATGTCGACGATCGACGCCGTGGGGAATCCGTAGCGCTCGCTCACCTCGTCGAGGGCGCACATGGAGCCGCCCTTGCCGACTTCGAGCCGGTTCAGGGATACCATCAAGCCTTTCACCTCGACGTTCGCAATGCCCGTGATTATGGGGTACGTTTCCTCGATCGATTTGCCGGACGTCGTCACGTCCTCGACCATCACGACGCGGTCGCCGTCCTCGAGCGCGCTGCCGAGAAGGATGCCCGCATCGCCGTGGTCCTTGGCCTCCTTGCGGTTCGAGCAGTAGCGAACCTGCTTGCCGTACAGCTCGGAGATGCCCATAGCCGTGATGACGGAAAGCGGAATGCCCTTGTAGGCGGGGCCGAAGACGACGTCGAAATCGAGTCCGAACCGGTCGTGGATCGCGCGCGCGTAGTAGAGGCCGAGCCTGTGCAGCTGGTCGCCGGTCACATAGGCGCCCGCATTCATGAAAAACGGGGACTTGCGCCCGGATTTCAAGGTGAAATCGCCGAACTTGAGGACGTCGCATTCCACCATGAACTCGATGAACTCCTGCTTGTACTGTTCCATGACGCTCCTTTCGGCCCAAAACCGAGCTGCTCGGCAGCAAAGAGCCCGCCAAGCTCCAAAACCAAAGCGGGGGCATGACTGGGGCAGTCCCCTGTCGTGCCCCCGCCGCCAAGCCGCGGCGCTTTCGCCCGCAGCCGTCGCTTCCTGGAGCCAGCGGCAGGAATCGAACTCGCAACCCACTGATCACAAAATTGGTTCCGCCCCGCAAAACCCCAGATCTTATGTTGGTTCATCTGGACAAACTCTAAAACGAGTGCGTGTGAGTCCGTCTGAATACGCCAGAGATGTTACACGATGCAACACGCTTTTTCGACCCCCTCGACGAAAAAAGCGAGCGTCGCCTGCAGCGTCTCGGCCGTGAACTCGGTGATCTCGGTGCGGGCGCCGAGCTAGGCCTTGCCGTTCGGCTCGGTTGCGACCACGCCGTTCGGCTCGGTTGCGACCACGCCGTT
>CAMOUE010000230.1 GCA_946626265.1 uncultured Eggerthellaceae bacterium
TGCCCGACGGCAAGTGCTACGTCTTCTACATGGACGTGCGCACGCCGGGCAAGGGTTATGACGAGTTCTACATGAACACGCTGCACGACGGCGCGCAATACGTGCGCGGACGCGTCTCGAAGATCTACAAGGAGGGCGACAAGCTCATCTGCAAGGGCGAGGACACGCTCACGAGCCAGCAGGTGACCGTCGCCGCCGACATGGTCGTGCTCGAGACCGCCATGGTGCCGGCAGACGGGATCGACGAGCTCGCCGCGAAATTCACGGTCGGACGCGACAGCGACAGCTGGCTCGTCGAGGCGCATGCCAAGCTGCGCCCGGTCGAGACGAACACCGCCGGCATCTACCTTGCAGGCACCTGCCAGGGGCCGAAGGACATTCCCGACTCGGTCTGCCAGGCGGGAGCCGCGGCCTCGAAGGTCATCGGGCTGCTCAACAAGGACAAGTTGCAGTCCAACCCCCAGATCTCTCGCGTCAACGAAGCCATCTGCCAAGGGGACGGCGCCTGCGTCGGCATCTGCCCCTACGGGGCCATTTCGATAGTCGAAAAGCAGTTCCGCGAGAACTCCCGCAAGGTCACGCGGCCCGTCGCGCAGGTCAACCCCGGCCTTTGCCAAGGCTGCGGCGCCTGCACCGTGACCTGCCGCGCCGGCGCCATGGACTTGCTCGGCTACACGAACGAGTCGATTATGAGGGAGGTCGATGCGCTGTGCCAGTGGTAGAGACAAACAAAGCCGCCAGCATCCCCGAGGGTTGGGAACCCAAGATCATCGCGTTCTGCTGCCATTGGTGCACCTACACCGGCGCGGACCTGGCGGGACTCAACCGCATGAATTACCCGGCCAACGTGAGGGTGCTGCGGATTCCCTGTTCAGGGAGGATGAACCCGCAGTACGTCATCGAAGCCCTGAACAAGGGCTGCGACGGCGTCCTCGTGTGCGGATGCCATCCGGGCGATTGCCACTACGTCACGGGCAACTACTACGCCCGCCGGCGCATGATGGTGTTCAAGCGCCTCCTCGAATACGAGGGGCTCGAGCCGGAACGCTTCCAAGTGCGCTGGATATCCGGCGCCGAGGCGGGAAAGTTCCGCGATACCGTCATGAGCGTCGTGGAGCAGGTTCGCGCGCTTGGCCCGCTGAACCTGACAAGGGAAATCCCCGCATTCGAATTGCCGCCCGTACCCGGCGAGGAGGAAGCGGCCGATGCCGAGCCCGAGGAGGTGAAACTGTGATGACCGCCCAGGAGAAGATTCGCTCCCGTGCGAAGGAGCTGCTCGAGAGCGGCGAGGTCGCAACGTTCATCGGCTGGGAAGCGGGGCGTTTCGAGAACCAGACGACGCCGCTCGTCATCACCGACGCCGCCGACGCGGACAAGCTCGTGTTCAACGAGTACTGCGTCAACACGATCGCGAAATACGTCCGCGACGTGAAAGCGCGCGGCAAGGTCGGGCTGGTAGTGCGCGGCTGCGACAGCCGTGGCATCGTGCGCCTCATAACCGACCAGGTCATAAAACGAGAAGACGTGTACCTGATCGGAGTCGGGTGCCCGGGGATCAAAGACCGCAGAACCGGCGAGCAGCTGAAGAAATGCGCCGAATGCCGCCACAACAACCCCGTCGTCTGCGACGAGATGGCAGGCGACGCCGTCGAGCGCCCCGTGCCGGAGGGACGGTTCGCCGAAGTCGGCGAGATCGAGGCGATGGCACAAGCCGAGCGTTCCCGCTACTTCGAGAGCGTCTACGCAAAATGCATCCGCTGCTACGCCTGCCGCGACGTGTGCCCTTGCTGCACGTGTCGTGAATGCTTCGTCGACCAGCGCCGCGAGAACTGGGTCGGCAAGCAGAACAACGTCGCCGAAAACCGCTTCTACGGGCTCACGCGCGTCATGCACATCGCGGACCGCTGCATCGAATGCGGCGAATGCGAGCGCGCCTGCCCCATGGACCTTCCGCTCATGAAGCTCAATCGCAAGGTCATCAAGGACCTCAACGAGCTGTTCGGCGAGTTCGAGTCCTCGTTGTCGCTCGACGAGTCTATCGAGCCCCTCACCGTGTACGACCTGAACGACCGCGAAGAATTCATGTAAGGAGGCATCAGATGGTATTGTCAAAGCAAAACCTGGCGCCCCTTCTCGAGAGCATGGCGGAAGGCCGCGACGTGTTCGTCCCGGCAGTCGTGGACGGCGTGGCGAAGTTCGCCCGCTACAGCCAGGACCTAGAACCTGCCTTCAACCTGGTGAACACGACCATGCCACCGAAAGACCTGCTGTTCCCGCAGACGCAGAAGATGTACCACTTCGACGTCGACGCGAACGGCAGCTACCGCATCCACGAGTACGACGAATCGCGCGAGCAGGTCGTGTTCGGCATACGCCCTTGCGACATGCGCTCGATCACATGCCTCGACGAGGTGTTTTTGACCAAAGGGTTCGTCGACGAGTTCTACGCGAACGCGCGCGAGAAGCTCTTGACCGTCTGCATCGGCTGCGCGCAAGCCGCCGAAACGTGCTTCTGCGAGTCGATGAGCGTCGACCCGCAGCTCGCGCCGAACGCCGACGTCATGCTTCAGGACTGCGGCGACGTCTATCGCGTCTTGGCGCAAACCGAGAAGGGCGAAGCCGAGGTGGCTCGCTGGGGCGCCCTCGTCGACGAGGGCGAAGCGAGCCCGGTTGCATGCGACGTGCCGCTCAAGGTCGAAATGGACGGCGTCGTCGACAAGCTCGAGAACATGTACGATCATCCCATCTGGGAAAACCTTTCCGTCAAATGCCTGAATTGCGGAACGTGCACGTACGTGTGCCCGACATGCCACTGCTTCGACATCAGCCAGGACATGCGCCGAAAGGATGGAGTACGGTTCCGCTGCTGGGACAGCTGCATGTTCTCCGAGTACACGGCGATGGCCGGCGGGCACAACCCGCGCCCCGAGAAGCTCCAGCGCGTGCGCAACCGGTTCATGCAC
>CAMOUE010000231.1 GCA_946626265.1 uncultured Eggerthellaceae bacterium
TGTGATGCGACTGCCTTGTGATGCGACTGCCTTGTGATGCGACTGCCTTGTGATGCGACTGCCTTCCGCTGGGCGCCGGGCAACCGCCTACAGCGTGGCCTTCATCGCGCGCACGCGCGCCATGCGGTCCAAGTCGCCGTACTCGATCTCGTTTTGCAAGGCGGCGACGATCTGGCCCTTGCGGGCGAGGAAATTCTGCCCCGTCAGGTTCACGCCGCCAATGGTGTGATGCGTTATGAATTCGCAATCGCAGGTCAGATGCTCGACAAACGTCTTCAGCTCTTCGAGCAGGCCGCGTTCGTCGAGCGGGTCGAACTCACCGGCCCGCGCTTCATCGAGAAGCGGGGTGCCCGGGAACAGGGTGAGCCCGCCCGTGCCCACGAGCATGGGATTGCACTTGCTGAACACCTCGGCCGAATGCACGGCGTGGTCGCGACTGTGCTCGCGCCCGGCGACCCCGTTCAGGAACGTCATCCAGAAATCGATGCCGGCCTCCGACAGCTTCGCGCATTGCTCGACGATGTCCTCGGAGCGATAGCCCTTGTCGATGCGGCCGAGCGTCCAGTCGTCGCCGCTCTCCACGCCGAGCGAGATCTCGTTCAGGCCGAGCTCCCTCAGCGCCTGCAGCTGCTCGACGGTCTTGTTGCGCACGTCGGTCACGCGCCCGGCGGCATAGACGTGCTCGATTTCGGGCAGATACTCGTTGATCTTCTCCAAGATGGGCGCCATCTTGTCGTATGGGAGCGCGAACGGGTTGGCGCTGAGCAGCTGGATCGTCCGCGCATGGGGAACGGTCGCGGCGAGCTCGGCCAGGTCCTCCTCGATGGTCTCCATCGACGGCACCCCGAATTTCACGCCCTTGTACATCGTGCAGAACTTGCACTTGTTGTGCGTGCAACCTCTCGTGACCTCGAGCAGCGGCCAGGTCGGCCAGTACGGGTTGCGGTATACGGGTTCGGTGAAATGCATAAGCGGTTCCTCGTCTTTCTCTCGTTTGTTCCGCTCAAGCGTACCGCCGATTGCTGAATATCGTTCCGTACATTATTCTCTTTTGTACGGTTTAGGCAGCGTGCCCGCGATGTCACGATCGCATGGGCGGGCCGGTTCGGCCAAACGGCCGGAAAGAGCGCAATCACTCGGAAAGCGGCGCGCGCAACACGTCCTCGTCCAGAAAGCCGAGCCTCTTCGCCTGCATAATCGTCTCGAGTTGCAGCATCGCCTGGTCGGCGGCGATGCAGAACACGCAGAACACGAGGTCGAAGATCATCGCGTCCAGAAGGAGGTCCAGCGAAACGCCCAGATACATGAACGCCATGACGAACGCGAGCAGGTTCGCCCCGCTCACCGGCGGAGTCGCCACCGCCAGGATCACGATGACGCCCCCCGCGGAAACCAGCCAGAGCAAATCGAACGGGATATGCTGCAACTGCACGGCGAACATGACGAACACCCAGATGCCCACTGCGCTCGTCGGCATGAAGAGCACGAGCCCTTGCGGAAGGGTCGCACGCGCGAACTCGCCGTCGATGCCCAACAGCCTTTTGCAGGTCCCGGCCAACGAGTCGACCGAGGAGTAGTCGAGCACCCCGCTCTTGACGGCATTGCAGAACGTCCCCCACAGTTTGCGGGCCAAGAGGACCGGGCTCACGCGCGTGACCACCGAAACGCAGAGGACGGAAATCAGGCAAACAACGATCGAAATCGCAATGGCCACGGCTATCGGCGCCCAAAGGAACCTCAGCATCTCGGTGTCGTCCGTCCAGATCTTCAAGCACAAAAGCAAACCCACGAAATACGGGACGAGCGTGCAGACGAGGTTCGCAAGGTTGAGCCCGAGAACGTTCGCCTGCTGTATAAACGACTTCAAGACGCCGACCCGCTCGTCAAGCGCGCCGATCAAGTATCCCGTAGCTATGGCGATGAGCAGGAGCTGGGGGGTATTCGCCTCCCTGAACGGCTCCAACAGGTTCGACGGCACGATCTTCAAGACGTTGTCGAGAAGACGCGTGACCTCCTCTTGGGCGGGCATGGCGATCGAGATGTCGCTCGGCATGGCCAGAAAGGTGCACGCCATGGCGAACGCGACGATGAGCACGCTGATAATGAAGTAGCGCGCAAGCGTCATGAAGCGCGACCCGCCGAAATCCAGGATCTTCTTCGTGCCGAACGGCGAGTTGAGCGCAGTGAAGAACACGATGGGGCCCGAGACCACCTGCAGAAAACGCCCCGGACGGCATTGCCGGAGCTTGCCGGAACCCAAATCTCTGTGACCCCGCTGCGCTCGGGCTCACGCTTTGCCGAAAAACGCTGGCGTCGCCTCGCGCCATTCGGTGAACGTGCCCGGATCGGGTTTCACGTGCGCGGCTCGCGCAACCTCGTCCCACTTGACGGTATGCCCGGCTCCATGGGAGCAGAACACCGAATCGGGCGTGTTCGCGACGTCCGCCTCGGGATCGTACGCCGCCGCCTCGACGACCGCCTCCGCATCGTGGCAGGGCCCGTAGCCCCGATACATCACGCTCAGGCTTCCCAACCCATGCGTGTACGAGCTGAGCTGCACGGTGTAATCGCCGATTTCCTTGGCAGGGACGATGCCGGCGATTTGGCTGAAGTCGCCTTCCGAACGCGGCGCGTCGTATCGCGCGCCCATGCGCTGCAGATCCGAGAACGCCCGCCCGACGTGCTCCGTCGGAACGCGCAGCACGAAACGGCTCCAGGGCTCGAGCAGCACGCTTTGCGCCTGCATGAGGCCCTGGCGGATGGCCCGGTAGGTCGCCTGCCTGAAATCGCCGCCCTCGGTATGCTTCTCGTGCGCGCGGCCGCCTATGAGCGTGATGCGGACGTCGGTGATGGGAGAGCTCGTCAGCACGCCGAGGTGCTCGCGCTCCATGGCATTCGTCAGTATGAGCCGCTGCCAGTTCAAATCGA
>CAMOUE010000232.1 GCA_946626265.1 uncultured Eggerthellaceae bacterium
TCCCCGATATTATGCCGCGAAAACATCGGGGTGGCGGGATACCGGGGAAGTGCGCTGATCAGGAGGCGTCACGCCCGGCTGCTGCGGCGGTATACCGGGGAAGTGCGCTGCCGGGCGAAGCGGGGCCCGGACAGGAGCCCACCAGCAGACCCGCCCGCGGCCTCCACGTTCGGTTTCCACCCGCGAGCCCATAGCGAGTTGGCCGGAACTAGCCGGCAACGCGCTTGACTGACAACCGGCTATTCCAACGCCACGCTATGCTGACCAGGGCATTGCGTGCACGTCGAACGTCGAGGCGTTCTCGGGCAAATCACGCGCCTCGATATCGAAGGACGCCGGCACGCCGACGACGAGGTTGGATTGCAGGAAGGCAGTCACGCCATAGATCACGTTGCCGTCTTCGTCGCGGACTATCACCGTAACAGCCGGTTTCTTGGCATCCACCGCATCCGAGTTGAGCGTTATCTCGCCCGTGAAGTGGTTCACCCCGTTTTGCGTGCCGCTATCGACCAGGTTATCGAACGAGTAGAGGTCGTCACGCTTGGCGTTCGATTGCTTCCAGTTGCCGGAGCCGACCGAAAGCTCAAGGTCAACGACGCTCGGCACGGTCCCGTTCCCCACCCGGAAGCCGTAATAGATCGACTCGCCAGGATAAACGTCGCGCAGCGTGTGCGTGTCGGTGAACAGAATGTTGCCATCTTCGTCTTGGCCCGTCGCCTGGAGCCTCGGGAGCTCCGCCGAGTACCCGTCGTTCGGGTTGGTGACCCTGATGCCGTAATAGACATAGCCCTTGGAAGAGGTGGTCGAACCCAACTCGTCGATAATCAGGTCTTGCGGAGGCGTAGCGGGATTTGACGTTGCCGAATCGGCGGAAGACGACGCGCTCGACTGGCTCGACGCGCTATCCGCGTCCGCGCTAGCGTCGGCGTCCGCAGTCGCGGCGCCCGCGTCCACGCTCGCGGCGCCCGCGGCGGCGTCCGCGCTTGCGACGGCATTCGCATCCGCACCTGCGGCATTCGCATTGGCACCGGAATCAGAACCCGCGGCGTTCGCCAGGCTCGCTGCCTCTGCGACCAGCTCAGCCGCTTCCGTGAACACGCCGCTCGACGCGACGCCCGAGCCCGCGCTCGCGACCGTCTCGCCCGACGCGGCTGCAGCCGCGGTCGTCGACTCCGATGCTGATTGTATCGATAGCACGGATTGGGCCGTTGTGCCTGCGTTATCCGCAGAACCACTCGCGGCGTTCGCGCTTGTCTGACCGCCGCATCCCGCAACGCCGAGCACCGCAACGAGCGCAACAGCGCATGCGAGGACCTTCCATTCCCCCATATATTCCACCCTTCTCCCTTTTTGCTACGTTTGGTGGTCTGTCACAGTATAGATGAAACAAAGGGTTTGAATAGGCCTAAGAGCCTGTTCCCTCAACATATTGTGCATAATAGGCCGCGCGAGCGGACGGACGGACGCGTCGGAGCGCGGCGTGAGCACCGCGGGGCATGACGGGGGCGCGGCGTGGGCACCGCAGGGCATGACGGGGGCGCGGCGTGGGCATCGCGAGACATGACGGAGAGCGTCGAAAGACATGACGCGGCCGTCCCCCGGCGCGCCGTCAATCCAGTATCGCAAGCGCCTCGGCGTATTTCGCAACGCGAGCGCGGTCGACGTCGGTCACCTCGTCGAGTCGGCTCAAATCGGAGTTGTGGCGCAAGTCGGCAATCTTCACAGCCCGCGCGAGCGCATTCGGCTTGATGGCACGCACGTAGTCGAGATACGGCACGCCCTTAGCATGCGTGAGCAGCTCGACCGCTTCGACGACCTCGTCGGGAAAACCGGCCGCTCGCAGATCGTCGGCGCTGTAGCCGCAATCTTCAATGACATCGTGTAACAGGGCGACACAGGTCTCGTATTCCCCCTCGACCTGTTCCGCAACATGGAGCGGATGAGTCACGTAAGGCAAGCCCGACTTGTCGAGCTGGCCCTCATGCGCCTCGAAACACAGCTTGATTGCCTTTTTCGTCAAGGGCGTGTAGATCATGACAGTTCCTTCCAGGTGACGCAGGCGGTGCGGGTGGCGCAAAGGGACGGGAACAGTGATGCGAAGGGACGGGTACGTCGCATCACCACACGCTGACTGGGCGATTCTGATACCCCACGAACGCGCGCGCCGGATGGTCGTGGCGTGCGAGCGTTCCCGCAAGCGTGTCGTACGGCAGCCGATACGTGTTGTTGTTCTCCGACACATGCATGCCGATGACGCATTCCACCTGGTTGTCGAGCAACTGCACGAGCAACTCGGCCGACTGGTCGTTGGAGAGGTGCCCGTGCTCGGAAGCGATGCGGTCCTTGAGGTAGCGCGGGTACGGGCCATTTTCCAGCATGTGCAGGTCGTGGTTCGACTCGAGCGCGAGAACACGGCATCCGACGAGCGCCTCATGGGCCTCGCCCGTCACGATGCCCGTGTCGGTCATGAACCCGACCGAATCGCCCGCGCAGTCGAACCGAAAGCCGAACGATTCGGCGGCATCGTGCAACGTCGGAAACGCGTGCACGGACATGCCGGCGAGTGACAGGTCGTCTCCGCTCGAAAAGTGCCGCACGTCTACGGCGTCTTCGATGGCGCGGATATCGCGGCTCGCCCCATGTACGGCGCTACTCGCAAAGAGCGTCGGGCAGACTCCCGCCTTTGCCAAGCCGCGCATGAGCACGCCGAGCCCTTTCGTGTGATCGGAATGCTCGTGCGTGACGAGGATCGCCTCGATGCGCGCGACGTCCACGCCGCACGCCGCGCATGCATCCATGAACGCGCGCTTGCTTATGCCGCAGTCGACGACGACGCACGCGCCGGTCGCGACGTTCTCGATGACGGAGCTGTTGCCCTTGCTCCCGCTCGCGAGCACATGCAGCCTGAGCTGCGCGCCATCGCGCGC
>CAMOUE010000233.1 GCA_946626265.1 uncultured Eggerthellaceae bacterium
CTCTGCTCTTGCAGGTCACGTCGGGCTGTTCGCACAACCGGTGCACGTTCTGCAGCATGTACCAGGACGTGCCGTTCGAGGTGTCGCCCATCGAGGAGGTCGAGGAGGACCTCGCGTACGTTGCGAAGCGTGCTCCGCTGTTCGATCGCGTCTTCCTCGTGAACGGCGACGCGTTCTGCCTGAGCTTCAATCGCTTGGTCGAAATCGCCGAGCTTGTGCACCGTTACCTGCCGCGCGTCGAGTCGATCGGCGGTTACGCGTCGATCAACAATATCCTGACCAAGAGCGAAGATGAGTTGCGCCAACTGGCGCAGATGGGTTATGCCGACTTCAACATCGGGCTCGAATCGGGGCTCGGCGACGTGCTCTCATACATGAACAAAGGCTACACGCTGGCGCAAGCCCGCGAGGCGCTAGCGCGTCTGAACGCCGCGGGCATGCCGTTCAACTTGAACATCATCACGGCGGCCGCTGGTCGTGGGCGGTGCCTGGAGCACGCCGAGGCCAACGCAGTCGTCGTCAACGAAGCGCAGCCGACGTTGATCTTCGTGTCGCCCTTGCACGTCGATCCGGGCGCACCGCTCGAAGGGCTCGTGGCCAGCGGCGACTTCGAGGAATGCACGCTGGGCGACTACATCGACGAGGAGGTCGAATTCCTCAAGCGGCTCGAAGTCGACGATTGCGTGTTCTTCGGCTTGCATGTGTCGAACCCCGTGCGCGTGGCGGGCATGTTGCCGCGCGACAAGGATCGCCTCGTACGCGAGCTCGAGCAGGGGCGTGATCGCTTTTCCGATTGGCAGCTGGCGAAAGTTCCACCGAAAGGCTCCGAGGGCCGCATGATCTGATTGACAAAACATCGCACGGCCATTGGGGAGACTCCCTTTTGGTCAGTATGCTGGAGCGGGCGGAAACCGCCCAGAGAGAAGGGGCATGGCATGAACTACAAGATTACGAATCTCGAGTATGGCACTGGTCCGTGGGGCACCGAGATGCTCTACGGCGGCATCGGCAACCCGAAGCCGGGCGAGACCGAGAACAACGTGCATTCCGTCACGCTGCTCGAGGACGAGAACGGCAAGAAGATCCTTGTCGACACGGGCGTCGACGAGGGCGACCCCGCCAAGAAGGCGCTGTGGGACAGCCTCATCACCGAGTTCAACGGCACGATGAGCGCGCTACGCCAGGTCGACCTGACCCCCGAGGACATCGATGTGGTCATCATCACGCATGCGCACCTCGACCACATCGGCGGGCTCATGCGCTTCACGCACGCCGACATCTACATGCAGCGTGAGGAGTTCGAGGCGTGGGAGCGTATGGCGGCCGACCCGAACTACCAGCAGCTCGTGCTGCCGGCGGCCTACCCGCCCGATTACCCCGCGATTCGCGCGCTTATCGACGCGGGCAAGGTCCATATGCTCGAGGGCGACGTTGACGAGGTTCTTCCCGGCATCAGCCTGCACGTTGTGCGCGAGTGCCACTCCGTTGCCGAGCAGCTGATCGTCGTCGATACGGTCAAGGGCAAGGTCATCGTCGGCGGCGACATCGCATGTCGTCCGGCAAACATCTTCGGCACGCCTGAATGGCCTGGTTATCTGGTTCCCGTGCTTGGCCGTTCCGGTTCGGCCCGCATGGTCTGCGAAGCCTACCAGTGGATCCGCGAGCAGCTGAACGGCGACGCAAGCCGTTTGGTGCTCACCCATGACGTGACCATGCACGAGCGCTTCGAAACCGAAGGCCACGAGGGTTTGGCGATTCACTACGTTGTGAAATAGGGCAGGTGCTGGAATCTCGGTTCGTTTATGCCCCTGACGCCTCCGACAGTGCGCAGATGCGGTCGACGAGGTTGCTGGCAACTGCGTCAGCTCGGCTGTTGCCGCGCATTCCCGCGAACGCGCGATCGAACGCACATTTGAGGTTGCCATGTGATGACGGGATGTTATCCGCTTCGAAGAGCTCGCCCGCAAGCCAGTAGACCTCTTCGGCGGAAAAGCACAGCTTTGCCGTGGCCGCGAACAGGATGAGCGCCAGATGGTCGCGGGTGTAACGTCGCCCGACTGCCGGGGGCGTCAACCCGCCTTTGGCGTAGTTCGTGGCCATCGCGCGGGTGAAGACTTTGCCCCTGCGTACGCGCGGGGGAAGCGCCGCATGCACCTGATTAACGTAAGCCACCATATCGTCGACAAACATGAGCTCATCGGGAAGGTCGTCGTAGCTCGGGTATATAAACGTGACGTCGAGCTTCTCGCGCGTCTTTCTGGCCATGGCATTCCCTTCAGTCTTCTTGCAAGCTTCATTATAAGTTGTAGAATATCGGATAATAAATATCCGAAAAAAGGACATGACATGACTGAACGCGACGCTGGCAAGAAGATTCACTTCGGCTACTTCGTGGTGACCGCGATGGTGCTCACGAGTTTCATCCCGTTGTCGTTGGGCCTCAGCTGCGCGGGCATCTTCTACCCGGCGCTCTCGGATTATCTGGGCGTGGAGCGCGGAATGCTGTCATACTACACGTCGGTGCTGTGGATAGCGGCGCTCGTCACGCTGCCGTTCCTGGGCAAGCTGCTGAACGACCGCGATGCCCGCCTGTGCACGACCGGAGCCGTCCTCATCATCGTCGCTGCGTTCGTGTGGCTGTCGTTCACCCGCGCGCTCTGGATGTTCTACGTGGCGGCCGCCGCAATGGGCGTGGGCGTGGCGATGCTGCTGTTCCTGGCACCCTCGACGCTCATCAACCGCTGGTTCGCCAAGCGCGCGGGCGCGCTGCTCGGCATCGTGATGGCCTTCACGGGCGTGGGCGGTGTTGTGTGGTCCACGGTCGGCGGCATTCTTATCCAGCAGATTGGCTGGTCTGCAACCTATCTCGTGTTTGCGGCGCTCTCTGCGCTGACCATCCCCGCCACGATGTTTTTAGTGGCAAG
>CAMOUE010000234.1 GCA_946626265.1 uncultured Eggerthellaceae bacterium
GTCCTCCGATTCGCCGTCGGCGCAGTCGGGCGGCGGGGAAGCCGGGGCGCCCGGCATCAAGTCCGCCACGCCGCGCAACGTTGTCGAGCTACCGAAATCGCTCGACTACCTGCCCGAGGCATACCTGTCGCCATGCGCGACGCCCGGGACGCTCGAGTACTTCACCTACTCGACGAACACGTACGACGACGAGGCCAGGCCCATGGAGAAGCAGGCGCTCGTGTACCTGCCGTACGGCTACGGCGACCCCGACGCGCCCGAAAGCTACGACATCATGTACTACATGCACGGAGCCGGTGGCGACATCGAGGGCTTCCTCGGCGCGCCGGGCGAGTACGACACCACGCGGTGCGTCGTGGACAACCTCATCGCGAACGGCGACATGGAGCCGACGATCATCGTATGCGCGACGTTCTACCTGGACAACGAGTCGGTCGACCTCGACGACTGGGGAGCGTTCCGCACGAAGAACTTCGGCCGGGAGCTCCACGACGACCTCGTCCCCCAGATCGAGGCGAAGTACCGCACGTACGCGTCGGGCACGTCCCATGACGAGCTCGCGGCGGCACGCGGCCATAGGATCTTCGGCGGGTTTTCCATGGGCGGCGTGACCACGTGGTACCGCCTGTGCGACTGCTTGGACTACTTCGAATACTTCCTGCCGCTGTCTGGCAACCTGATGTGGGGCTACGAGTCGTACGTCGAGCGTGCCGGCGGGGCGGGCTTCACGACGGACATGGCCGCCGACGCGGTTCTGCGGCAAGGCTACGGCAAGGACGACTTCTTCCTCTTCGCCTCGGCAGGCGAAGAGGATTTCGCGCTCGGGATCGTGGAAGCGCAGGCGGCCGCGCTGCCGCAGCGCCCCGACGTCTTCGTGACCGACGGGGATGCGGGCGAGGCGAACACGCTGACCTTGATCGGCGACGGCGAGGAGCACGGCTCGGAGAACATCAACCGCTTCTTCTACAACGCACTGCCTCTCGTGAGCGCCATGACGGCCTAAAAGGACACTTTCAAAGCGATTATCGGCTAACTGTCATTTTTGCTAGGTTGCTCGTAAAAAAAGAGGTCAATGCAGTTTTTTCGAGACAATTCAAGCATGGTTTAACGACAAATTGTTCGATACAATTCATCGTAACTAGCCACAATCAAAGGGCATGAAGGGGGTAGGGCTATGAGCGATGAGAAGAACGTCGTCCAGGAGAATCTGGACAACACCGCCCAAGCCGAAGAAGCCACTCAAGAGGGGGCGGCTCCTAAGAAGAAGGTAAGCAGGAAGAAGGCGATCATCGGAGCCATCATCGCCTTCGTCGCCGCATTCGGCTTCGGCTTCTACCAATGGCACGAGACGCCCGAGTTCTGCGTCACCATCTGCCATACGCCGATGAACCAGGAATACCTGCAGACGCTGTACGCCAACCCGTACGAGCCCGCGGTCGACAAGTGGGGCAACGAGGTCGAGTACGCCGGCGGCATGCTCGCCAGCATCCACGGCAACATGGGCAAGCGCTGCATGGCGTGCCACACGCCCGCCATCGAGGAGCAGGTGACCGAGGGCATCGAGTGGATCACCGGCAACTACTACAACCCGCTGAGCGAGCGCGATCTGGCCAGGCTCGTGTTCTACCGGCATGCGGGCGAGACCGAGTTCTGCCTGAACGCCGGATGCCATAACATCTCGAAGACCGGCCTGACCCAGATCACGGCCGACATGTCGCGCAACCCGCACTCGTGGCATCACTCCGAGTACACGTGCAGCGACTGCCACAAGGCGCATCGCGCGTCGGTCATGGTGTGCACGCAGTGCCACGACGATGTCGAGTACCCCATGGGCTGGATCAGCGCCGAAGAGGCGTCGAACCTCGAGCACCAGTACATGTCGTGGAACGAAGAGCAGTTCCTGGCTGCCGCGTAGCGGACCCGGCCGATCGATTGGAATGCTGAAGTGGGTGTTGGTAGAGTCATAGCCGGGCTTGCCGCAGTCGCCGTGGCGGCGGAGGGCGCCCTTGCGGTCTCCGCAGGCGCTTCGTCGACGCTGCTCAGGCCTCCGGGAATCCAGAGCGAGCACGATTTCATGGCGCGCTGCATCAAGTGCGGCAAGTGCATCGAGGCATGCCCGTACGCGGCGCTGCACGTCGCGGGCCCGCTCGAGGGCGCGGCCGCGGGCACTCCCTGCATCGACGCGCGCGAGCAGGCATGCCGTTTGTGCGACGACTTCCCGTGCGTCGCCGCCTGCCCGACCGACGCGCTTCGCGACGTCGCCGCGCGCAAGGACCCGCACATGGGCTACGCGCGCATCGACGAGGAAGTCTGCATAGCCTACCAGGGTTATCGCTGCGAGGTCTGCTACCGCATCTGCCCGCTCATCGACGAGGCGATCACGCTCGACTTCCAGCGCATGGACAACGACGACATCCACACCAAGTTCATTCCCACGATCGACAAGGACATCTGCACCGGATGCGGCCTGTGCGTCGAGAGGTGCGCCGTGAGCGAGCCGCATGTGCCCATACGCATCATCTCGCTTGCGGAACAGGAGAAGACGAGCGTCCGGCGTTAGCCGAGGCGATATGAGAACCCCTTCGGTTCGCCATGAGGGGATACGAGAGAGCGAAGGAAGGTTAACGGACAATGAGCATGGACATTTCTAGACGAAACTTCGTCAAGACGACGGCAATCGCCATGGCGACGGCCGCTGCTGCCGGCTCCGTTGCCGGCATGGTCGGGTGCGCTCCCAAGGTCAACGAGCCGATCAACGGCGAATCGACCACGAAGACGCTCGCCGTCTGCCGCTTCTGCGGATGCGGATGCGGCGTCATCGTCGAGACGAGGCGCGGCAAGGTCGTCAGCGTCTACGGCGACCCCGAGAACGATTCGAACCGTGG
>CAMOUE010000235.1 GCA_946626265.1 uncultured Eggerthellaceae bacterium
ATATACGTGCAACCGGCGGCCCCCGTGCACGTATATTCCAGTTGTGTGTGCGTTTTGCGGGGTTTAGATGCGGCTAACTTCCACGTACGGTTGCTTTGCCTGCGCCCTGAACTCGTTCTTGCGACCTGCGATGCCAGCTGGCCCGCGTGGCCGATGGCCTCTTGCAAAAACGACTTTGCGTCGTCACTTCTTTTTCTCGCGCAAGGCCTTGAGGACGGCGCGTTTTCTGGCCTGCGCTTCGGCATAGGCTCGCTTTTGCGCCGCATGTTCCTTGCGGGCGGCTTCTTCCGACTCGCGCTCCGCGCGGCGGGCGGCCTTCTCGAGCTTGCGCTTCTGCTTGATGTAGGCGCGCGTGGCCTCGCCTTCGGCGACCGAGAAGCGGCATCCGCAGTAGTTCTGCCGATACATTCCCAGTTCGCGGCTGATACGCGTGGCCTCGTCGTAGTAGGGGCGGTAGTCCTCGAAGTGCGCGGCTATTCCCGCGTCCGCGCAAGCGCGCTCGAGTTCCTCGTGGATGACGTCGGTGAACTGGTAGGGGCTTACGGCAAGAGTCGTCGCCATGCCGTCGAAGCCGCCTTCGACAGCGGCGTTTGCAGCCTCCTCAAGCCGCATGCGATAGCAGGCACGGCACCGCTCGCGCCGCCGTTCGTCGTCGAGCAGCTCGGCAACGGACTCGGGTAGGGGAGCGTCGTCGCCGGCGTGCTTCGACCCGAGCGCCGGGCTGAGGTCTTTGATCGCCTCCCCGATCGGGGCGACTACGCGCTCCCAAGCCGCCGGTTCGTATTCGCCCTCGAACACGGCGAACCCTTGCGCTTCGGCGTATTTCTCGAGCTCGACGAGCCTGCGCTCGTATTCCGCGCGGGGCGCGATGTTGCTGTTGGCGTAGAACACCGTAATGTCATGCCCTTCTTCGAGCAGAAGACGGGTGGGCATGATCGAGCAGGGTCCGCAACAGGCGTGTACCAAGAGTTTCAACGCGTTCTCCTCGTTTGTGGCCGAGTAGGCTTCGGGCGGAGGCGGGATGGGCTTCGCCGCTTCCGCAGGCGCTTATTAATTATATAGATTTAGCCGAGGACGCTGCAGGTGAAGCCCATCCCGCCTCCGCCCGAAGCCAGACAGTCGCTATACTACGCCCATGGCTATTTTCGATTACACGATACAGGCCCAATCGGGCCACGCCCGCGCCGGCCGTTTCGAAACCGCGCACGGCGATTTCACCACGCCCCTGTTCATGCCGGTCGGCACGCACGCCACGGTGAAGGGCGTCACGTCCGCAGGGCTTCGCGAGCTCAACGCGCAAGTCGTGCTCGCCAACACGTACCATCTGTACATGCGCCCCGGCGTCGATGTCGTCGAGCAGGCGGGCGGCGTCCAGGAATTCATGAACTACGACGGGCCCATGCTCACCGACTCGGGTGGTTTCCAGCTGTTCAGCTTGGACCATATGATGAAGACCGACTCCGACGGCGTGAACTTCCAGGCGCTCGATTACGACGGCAGCAAGCACCGCTGGACGCCCGAGGACAACATGCGCGTGCAGGAGCGCATCGGCGCCGACATCGTCATGCAGCTCGACCAATGCGTGGGCTATCCCGCGAAGCGCGAGGACGTCGAGGCGTCGACGCGGTTGTCTTGGGAATGGGCGGAGCGCTGCCTCGCCGCGCATGCCCGCCCCGACCAGGCGCTGTTCGGCATCGTGCAGGGTGGAATGCACCTGGACCTGCGGCTCGAGAGCGTGCGCAGGCTCGTGGAGATCGAGAACAGGAGCCTCGCTGTGGGCGGGCGCCGTTTCGACGGCTTCGGCATCGGCGGCTATTCGGTGGGCGAAGACCACGAGGTCATGTTCGAGACGCTCGGGACGGTTGCGCGGGCCTTGCCCGACGACCGCCCGCGCTACCTCATGGGCGTGGGCAACCCCACGACGCTCGTGCGCGCCGTGGGCGAGGGCGTCGACATGTTCGACTGCGTGCTGCCGACGCGCACGGGCCGCATGGGGACGGCGTTCTCGAGTCAAGGCCGCATGAACATGCGCAACGCGAAGTACACGCGCGATTTCGGGCCGCTCGATCCCGAATGCACATGCCCCACCTGCACGCAGTACTCGCGCGCCTACATCCGCCATCTCGTGAAGCAGAACGAGATGCTCGGCGGGATCCTGCTCTCTATGCACAACCTGCATTACCTCATCGACCTGATGCGGCGTGCCCGGGAAGCCGTGCTCGCCGACGCGTACGACGAGTTCCTCGACGCATGGATGGCGAGCCCCGCCGCCCGCGACTACTGATCGTCTGTGGCCGCTTGGGCAAGTCGACCAAGCGGCCTCGATCGATTGTCAAAAAAAGCAACAGGTTTCCCAGAACGCCTTATATTTAGTATGGGCTTATGGCAGAATAAATGAGTTCGACCGAGAGGGCGTTGCGTAAGCATGCGCCGAAACGAGAAGAAGGAAACAATGGCTTCACCGAGCACTGACCGCAAGAAGACTCCCATGAACAAGGATCGCCGAAACATCTGGCTGCTCGTCATCACGACGTTGCTCGTCATCGGCTCCTTCGTCATGTTCATGCCTCCGCAGGAGAAGATCAACCAGGGCCTCGACATCCAAGGCGGTCTGTCGGTCGTCCTGACTGCCACGTCGACGGACGGCGATGCCATCACCGACGAGGACATGGAGATGAGCCGCGCCATCATCGAGAGCCGCGTGAACGCGCTCGGCGCTTCCGAAGCGGTCGTCCAGGTGCAGGGCAACGACCAGATCCTCGTCCAGATCCCGGGCCTGTCCGATACGCAGACGGCGCTCGACACCATCGGCAAGACGGGCAAGCTCGAGTTCGCACGCCTGGACTCGTTTACCGACGAGGAGGT
>CAMOUE010000236.1 GCA_946626265.1 uncultured Eggerthellaceae bacterium
GCTTGCGGACGCGCGCGCGGCCGTCGCGGCCGCTTCGAGCCACGAGGGCGAGGGCCGTCGCAAGAAGCGCAAGGAAAAGCGCCAGGCCGAGGCGCGCGAACGTGCGGAGCTCGAGGCGATCGAGAAGGGCCTCGACCCTGAGCTCGTGCTTGACGAGTCCGTCGTCGAAGTGCCGCAGGGCGCCTCGGTGGCAAAGCTCGCCGAAGTTCTCAAAGTCCAGCCGAACGACATCATCAAGCGTCTCTTCATGCTCGGGCAAGTGCTCACGCTCACCCAGACCATGAGCGACGATTTGATCGAACTCGTGGCTGACGACCTCGGACGCAAGGTGCGCGTCGTGTCTCCCGAGGAGGAGTACGCGGTCGTCTACCACGACACCGAGGACGATTTGAAGATGCGTCCCCCCGTCGTCACCGTCATGGGCCATGTCGACCATGGCAAGACGTCGCTGCTCGACGCGATTCGCCACACCGGCGTCGTCGCGAGCGAGGCCGGCGGCATCACGCAGCACATCGGCGCGTCCGTCGTCGAGATCGACGGCAAGCAGATCACGTTCATCGACACGCCGGGCCATGAGGCGTTCACGGCGATGCGTGCCCGCGGTGCGCAGGTCACCGATGTCATCGTGCTCGTCGTCGCTGCTGACGACGGCGTCATGCCCCAGACCATCGAGGCGATCAACCATGCAAAAGCCGCCGACGTGCCCATCGTCGTCGCAGTCAACAAAATCGACAAGCCGGGCGCCAATCCCGACCGCGTGCGTCAGGAGCTCACCGAGTACGGCGTCATCCCCGAGGAATGGGGCGGTTCGAACATGTTCGTCGAGGTTTCCGCGAAGCAGAAGCTGCACATCGACGACCTGCTCGAGACCATCATCCTGCAGGCTGACGTTCTCGAGCTCAAGGCGAACCCGGACGCTCTCGCATCGGGCTTCGTCATCGAGGCGAACCTCGACAAGGGCAGGGGCCCCGTTGCGACGGTGCTCGTGCAGCGCGGCACGCTGCATCCGGGAGACTGCGTCGTGGCCGGCACATCGTACGGGCGCGTGCGTGCGCTCGTGAACCCGCGCGGCGAGCACGTCGACGCGGCGTATCCCGCCGACCCCGCCGAGGTCCTCGGACTCTCGAGCGTGCCTGTCGCAGGCGACGAGTTCCGCGTGTTCGAGGACGAGCGCGATGCGCGCAAGCTCGCAGAGGAACGCGCCTTGCGCGAGCGTCTTGCCGCTCAGGAGACGAAGGCGCACATGACGCTTGACGACCTGTTCAGCCGCATCGAAGAGGGAAAGCAGACGGACCTGAACCTGATCGTGAAGGCCGACGTCCAGGGCTCCATCGAGGCGCTGCGCGATGCGTTCGGCAAGATGGACCAGTCCGAGGTGCGCATCAACATCGTTCACTCCGCCGTCGGAGGCATCACGGAGACCGACGTCACGTTGGCTTCGGCATCCGACGCGATCATCATCGGCTTCAACGTACGCCCGACCGGCAAGTCGAAGCAGCAAGCCGAGAAGGAAAAAGTCGATATCAGGCTGTACCGCGTCATCTACCAGGCCATCGAGGAAATCAACGCCGCTCGCGTCGGCTTGCTCTCGCCTGACATCGTCGAGGAGGACACGGGCATCGCGGAGGTCCGCGAGCTGTTCAAGGTCCCGAAGGTCGGAACGATTGCCGGCTGCTACATCCTCGAGGGCGAAATGCACCGCGACGACAAGGTTCGCATCGTCCGCGACGGCACGGTCATCTACGACGGTACGCTTGCCAGCATGCGCCGTTTCAAGGACGACGTTAAGACGGTGAAATCCGGGTACGAATGCGGACTGGGCGTCGACGGGTTCCAAGACCTCAAGATCGGTGACACCATCGAAGGCTACATCGTCAAGGAAATCGAGCGCACGGAGTAGCGAGTAGGGGGTATTGATATGAAACAAGGCGCATCGAGCAGGCGCGTAAACGAGCAGGCGCGCCAGGTCATAGCCGAGACCCTTATGTTCGAGATATCCGATCCGCGGTTGTCGATGGTCACGATAACCGGTTGCGAGGTGAGTTTCGACAGGAGCGTGTGCAACGTGTACTACACGGCGACTCCTGGAACCTACGAAGATGTGCAGGACGCATTCGCGAAGGCTGGCGGCAAAATCCGCTCGCTGCTGGCGAAGAAGCTGAGCTGGCGCACGTCGCCCGAGCTCAGGTTCTTCATCGACAAGAGCGTAGACGAGGCCGAGAGGATCGCGCGTGCGCTCGAAAACGAGCGCGGGCGGACGCCGTACCAGCCGAGCGGCGACGAAGATGACGGGGAGTAGCGAATGGCCGTTACGCCTCAGTCGAACACGACGTTCGACGAGATTGCATCGTTGCTGCTCGCGTACGACGAGTTCGTGATATGCGGGCACGTGAGCCCCGACGGCGACTGCATCGGTTCCCAGCTCGCTCTCGCAAGTGCGCTCGCGGGCATCGGCAAGAGCGCGACGTGCATTCTCGTCAAAGACGAGCCGATACCCGTCGAGTTTACGTTTCTGCCGGGCGCAAGCGACATGGTGCCCGCCGAACGCTTCGAGGGAAACCCGCGCGTGTTCGTGGGCGTCGACGTCCCCTCGCGCGAGAGGATCGGCGAGGCTGCGTGCGCGATCTTGGACCGTTGCGATTTCTCAATCACAATCGACCACCATGCCGCTGACATCGCCATGTGCGATTACGTGTACGTGGACGCTGACGCCGCGTCGGCATCCACGCTCGTTTGGCAGGTCGTGAAGCGACTTCGGGCGCCCTTGTCCGTCGAGAGCGCGACGTGCGCATATACGGGGCTCTTCACCGATACCGGCGGGTTCAGGTTCCAGAACAGCGGGAGC
>CAMOUE010000237.1 GCA_946626265.1 uncultured Eggerthellaceae bacterium
CTTCTCCTCGGTGACGACGGCCTTCTCGACGATCTCGGCAGCGGCCTTCTGGCGCAGGATGCCCTGGCGCACCATGTAGAGCTGACCGTTGCGACGCCAATCCTCCATGAGCGCCTCGGGGTCGGCCGTGCCGGCCTCCTTGAACTCCTTGAGGACGTCCTCGTCAGTCGCCTCCATGCCCGCGTGCGCCGCGTAGGCGTCGAGGGCGAGGTCCTGCTTGGTCATGTCGGTCGCCTGCTCCTTGACGTCATCGCGGAACTGCTTGGACGTGATGCCCTGCTGCTGCAGGTAGACGTCGAGCGTCATGCCGGCGCGCTGGAGCTGGTTGAAGAAGTCCTGAAGCAGGTTGGACTCCACTTCCTCGACGAGGCCCTCCGGCACTTCGCCATCGAAGCGCTCGGTGAGGGCGGTAAGCGCGCGGCTCTCCTTGAGGCGCGGGAGGATGGAATCCTTCTGGGACTTGAGCTCCTGGCGAATCTCGTCGCGGAGCGCCTCGACGGTCTCGACGCCGATCTTGTTCTGGACCCACTCGTCGGTGAGCTCGGGCAGCTTCTGCTTCTTGACCGCGAGCACCTCGACGTCGAAGTTGATCTTGGCGGTCTTGCCCATGAGCGTAGCCGTCGCGGAGTAGTCCTCGGCAGGCGTGTCGATCGTGAACTGCTTCGTCTCGCCCTTCTTCATGCCGGTGATCTGCTCGTCGAACTCCTTCGGGTACACGCCGGAGCCCATGCCGTACTCGAGGGACTCCTCGGCGAGGGAGGCGATCTCGTCGCCGTTGTCGTCGGTGGCCGAAATCTTCAGCTCGACGTGCTTGTCTTCCTTGACCTTCGTGTTCGCCGGAGCGTTGACGTACTCGACGTAGTGCTCGCGAAGCGCGTCGATCTCCTCTTCGACCTGGGCATCATCGACGCCCTCGGCGGGCATCTCGATCTCGACCGGGTCGTAGCCGGACAGCTCGGGAGTCGGCTTGACGTCGAGTTCGAAGTCGTAGCTGTACGCGGTCTTGTCGGCGACGATGTCCGCATCCTTGTCGAGCTCGACCTTGCCGATGGGGTAAACACCCGCCTCGTCGATGGCCAGCGGCATCGTCTCGTTGATCACATCGTCGGTCACGAGCGCGCGCACGTAATCCTTGCCCAACGCGCTGTCGATGACGGGGCGCGGGGCCTTCCCGCGACGGAAGCCCGGGATGTTGTACTGGTTCGCGACTTCCTTGTACTTCTTCTTGATGCGGTCAGTGACCATTGCGTCGTCGACCGTGACGGTCACCTTGACGCGATTGCCTTCCAAGGCCTCGACTTTAGTTTCCACTTATCAATCCTTCGCTTCGAATTGTCTCTTCTGTGCTTTGGCACGCAAACTAGGATTATTGCACATAATATTCTTCTATAAAAGGGATTCACGAAGTATCCCCTCTTAAGCTTCAGCTTTTTGACTTAACCTCGGCTGGCGCTATTTGGGAAACGGCCTCAAGCCGAACAACGCGGCGTAGTTGTCGGACAGATCGTCCGCCATGCAGAATCCGCGCAACATCTCCGCTGCGAAAACGACCTGGTCCGGGCGTGTCGGAGAACCTGCGAGCTGCCGCGCAAAACGATGCGGCGCGCCACTCTCGACGAGCAGGCGGTTCTTCGGAACAAGGGCGACGAGGCTGCCGTATGCATCGGGCTCGTTTCCCGCCCGCACGTCGAACGAGACGTAGGCCCCCGCGCCCACCCAGCGCTCGAGCTCGTCGGCCGACCCGGAAAACGCACGCAACAGCATCCCGCGAGGCGGAACGCCGACCTCTCCTATGCAGGCGAGAGCCTCGTCGTAGGCGCCTTCGGCCGAGATGACAAGCGGAAGATCGAGCTCGTTGGCAAGTTCCACCTGGCGCATGAACGCACGGCGCTCCACCGCGTCGCCGGAAGGCGTGAGCCCGCAGCTTCCCAACGCGCATACGTACTTGCCCGAAGCATGTTCCCGGATCAGCGCCTCGACGTCGCCGTCGAAACGTCCGGCGTTTTCGGGCGACACGCCCAACGAGAACCGAATCCGCGGCACGCGCGGCGCGGGAGCCCCTCAACAACGTCCCGCGGCCATGCGCCGAACCGCGATCGACCCGTCCATGTTCCATTTCGGGATGAGGTCGAGCGCGCCGACGCCGTCGGCGACCACGTCGATGCCGCAGCAAACGTCGTACACCTCGCGCAATCCGAGCCGGGCGACCTCTATGACGGAATCGTCGAATGCGGCAAGACGCTCGAAAGCAGACGAGATCGGACCGCCCAAAAACGGCGGGTCGACGATCTCGTCGACGCCGCCCGCATTCGACCTGAAGTACGAAGCGGCCTTGACCTCTTGTATGATGTCGTACAACTCTTGGCCCACGAAGCCCACCTTGACGGGAAGAACAAAAAAATGGTGCGGGCGAAAGGACTTGAACCTTCACGGGTTTCCCCACCAGAACCTAAATCTGGCGTGTCTGCCAATTCCACCACGCCCGCATACGCTAGCGATGATACCATAGACAATTGTCATGTAAACCGAGGAAGGACTACCCGTGAAAAGCATTATCGAGAAATACAACAGCGTAAGCCTCGTGCTTCGCATAGTGATCGGACTCGCGATCGGCGCGGTGCTCGCGTTGATCATCCCGAGCGACGGCTCCGTCGTGCCGGCGATCATCACCTTGCTGGGAACGCTGTTCGTCAACGCATTGAAGGCCGTCGCACCGATTCTGGTCTTTTTCCTGATCATCAGCGCCCTGTGCAACGCCGAGGCCCCCGGGTCCATGAAGACGATCATCATCCTCTACATCGTCTCGACGTTCGTGGCCGCGCTCGTCCCCGTTATC
>CAMOUE010000238.1 GCA_946626265.1 uncultured Eggerthellaceae bacterium
GAATCGGCCTTGTTCTACTACCTGCATTCTGACGGCGTTGCCGAAGGCTATGCTCCAATCGGCCGTTTTGACTTGCGCGAGGAATGCGTCGCCGTTGCGTCGGGGCTCTCCTCGTTCAACACGAAGCACCCGCTTTTCGGGGGCGAGCCGGTTTCCGTGCTCGTCCCCTGGCGCAATCTGTGCATTCGCGATGACGGCGTTTCGGGCAGGCTGTGCATGTCGTCGTTGCCTTCGAAGTCGGTTTTGAAACTGCGCGACGGATTGTATGTCTGCTCGCCAGAGCTCGTTTTCGTGAGAATGGCCAGCGGACTCTCGGATGCTCGGGTGGCGGAGGTGGGGATGAATTTATGTTCCCGCTATTACTTGCATTATGGGACTGGCGCAATCGAAGGGAGGACGTCTTTTGCGACGACCCCGAAACGGCTTCAAGCTTACGTTGGCCGCGCCGCGGAAGTGCGCGGATGTCGCAAAGCTGGGCGGGGGCTGCAATGGGTGCTTTCGAATTCCGGGTCGCCAATGGAGACGAAGATGGCGCTGCAATTCCGCCTTCCGCTTCGCAAAGGCGGATTCGCCCTGCCATTCGACGCAATGAATTTCGATGTGCATGCAGGCTCCAGACTTCAATTGTGCGAGCAGGGCGTCTACTGCATAGACATGGTTGCATCGGATCTAAAGGTGGGTATGGAGTACGACGGTGAGGAATACCATTGCGATAGGTCTTCCGATTTGCGGCGACGCAACGCCCTGCTTGCGATGGGGTGGACGGTCTTCCCAGTTGACAAGGGGATACTATTCAATCCTGAGGCGACGATGAAGCTTGGACATCAAGTTGCGAAGCATATGGGCATCAGGCTTCAAAAGCCAAAAAACTGGGAGCAACGTTTCGAGCAGCTTAGAAAAGAGCTGCAACTGCCCGTATGAGTTGGGCATCGTGGGCTTCGCTGCTTTTATATGTCGCAACGGCTCCAAGCGAGTATCGGGTTGAAGAGCGGGTTGAGGAACGGTTCGGGGGGCGAGGCTGCGGAGGGTTTGAGAGGCGGGTCGGGCGGCGGGGACCGCGGCGGGTTGAAAAGTGTTGACTGCAAAATCGCGCTTGTATAGTGAAAAATGCTGCATATTCTCACTTGTATATATAAACAAGCCTCGATTTGCAGCGTTTTCTCCTAAACAATCGCGATTTTGCAGTCAACACTTTGCTGGGAGCAAGGTGTCGCCTCCGCCCGCGCCGCCGCCCGCGCCTCCGTCCGCGCCGCCGCCCGCGCCGCCAGCGCGCCCGACCACCTGCCCCCGCGTGCAACATCGCGAAATCGCAATTATGTTCGAGAAGAAACGTTCTCGAATCGATATAAATGGCGTATCATGGACAGGCACCATTACTCACGGTGAAAGCTTTTTGTCATTGTTCGTACCGTGTCGTGTTGAATAAGGAGGAACACGGTGGCTATTCCAGAGATGATATCCCTCGAGGACGCCCGCGCGCTCGTGCTCTCGCACGTGAGCGCCCTCGAGGCCGAAGAGGTGGGCATCCTCGACATGATTGGGCGCGTTGCCGCGGAAGACCTGGCAAGCGATATCGACATCGCGCCGTTCGCGCATTCGGCAATGGACGGGTTCGCCCTGCGCTCCGAGCAGCTCGCAACCGCGACGCCCGAGACGCCGGTCGAGCTCGACGTTGTTGCCGAGGTGCCCGCTGGCAGCTTCTACGAGGGAGACCTCTCCGCCGGCCAGTGCGTGCGCATCATGACCGGCGCACCGCTGCCGGATTGCTGCGACTGCATGGTGAAATACGAATCCGTCGGCGTAGTTTCGGGCGACGGGCGCGTCGGCAGCCGCGTCTCGTTCACGGCCCCCGCGGAGCCGGGCGCCCAGATTCGCCAGGCGGGCGAAGAGGCCAAGGCGGGCGAGGTCATCGTACGTGCCGGCGAGGTCGTGCATTCCGCCGGCGTCGGCTTCCTCGCGGGATGCGGCGTCACGCGCTGCAAGACGTACCGCCGTCCGCGCGTCGCCATCATCGCGACGGGTTCCGAGCTGGTTGAGCCGACCGAGGTCCCCACGAAGGGCAAGATCCGCAACTCCAACAGCTACGCGCTGGCCGCTTCCGCCATCGACGCGGGCGCCGAGCCGGTCATTCAACCGATCGCGGCCGACGACTTCGAGGGTCTCAAGGAAGCCGTCCTGGCGTGCACGCGCGACTTCGACTTCGTCATCACGAGCGGCGGCGCGGCCAACGGCGACTACGATTTCATCAAGAAGGTCGTCGACGACGCGGGCGAGCTGCTCATGACCACCGTCAACATGCGCCCAGGCAAGGCACAGACGTTCGGCATCGTCGAGGGCACGCCCGTGTTCGGCCTGCCCGGCAACCCGGCTGCAGCCTACCTGGGCTTCGAGATGATCATCCGCCCGGCGTTGCGCAAGATGCAGGGCTACTCGCACTTCGAGCGCCCGCACGTCCACGCGAAGCTCAAAGGCGAGACGAAGAAGAAGGATCCGCGCCGCATCTTCAACCGCGGCACGCTGACCAAGAACGACGCGGGCGAGTACGAGGTCGCGCTCGCGAAGAACCAGAGCTCGGGGCTCTTCGGCCCCATCCAGCGCTCCAACTGCTTCATCGTCATTCCCGAAGGTCCTGGCGAGTACCATGCCGGCGACGTCATGGATTGCGTGCTTCTTGACATACCCGAGGAGGTCCTACTGTAATGGCCGAGTTGAAATTCGCTATCGTCACCTGCTCAGACACCCGCTCCATCGAGCAGGATACGGCCGGCGCCGCGCTCGAGGAGCTCATCGCCGAGAACGGCTGGG
>CAMOUE010000239.1 GCA_946626265.1 uncultured Eggerthellaceae bacterium
AACGGGCGGCCGACGAACTCGATACGGCCATCCGCGGAGAACTGGCGAGCCTCAAATCGGGCCCCGGCTCCGATGGTGATTCGTCGATGGCGCAACTTGAGCAGGTAATCGACACGCTCTGCAGTCAATGGGGGCTCGATTGCGAGGTGATCGCCTGCGACGATGCGCGTGCTACCGTCATCCCGACGCGCATCATGATGCAGCTGACACGCGTCGTGCACGAAGCGCTCATCAACGTCATTCGCCACGCGAAGGCCACCAAAGCCATCGTGCGGTACGAGATCACCGACGCCGGTCTCATGCTGTCAATTGAAGACGACGGCTGCGGCTTCAACGTCTCGGAGGTCTCGCCGACGCATCTGGGCTTGCGCATTATGCGCGAGCGCATCGAGAGCATCGGGTCGACGCTCGACATCGCCTCATCGGCAAAGAGCGGCACCCGAATCGACATAACCGTCCCCTGTCTCGTGTAAGCGTGAACCCGTGGTAGCGCCCGTAGACAGAAAGAACGTGCTCGTCGTAGACGACCACAGCCTGTACCGCGAGGGCATCATCTCGCTGTTCGAGAAATGGGACGACTTCGATGTCATAGGCGAGGCTTCCGACGGGCTCGAAGCCGTCGAGTTCTGCCGGGCCTGGCCTCCGCACATCGTGCTCATGGACGTGAAGATGCCCAATATGAACGGTATCGAGGCGACGCGCGTCATCACCGCGGAAAACCCCGACATAGCCGTTATCATGCTGTCGGTTTACATGGATGAAGACGAGGTGATCGCCGCCATCCGCAATGGCGCGCGCGGCTATCTCATGAAGAACACGCACGCAAGGCAGCTGCACGGCCACCTCAGAAACGTGATCAAGGGGCAAAACGCCCTGTCGGACGACGTTGCCTCCGTGTGCTTCGACTTCATCAGACAGGCCCCCCGTGAGCGCACGCAGGCGAACGCCCCCACGGGCGCCGAGCTCACCGACCACGAGAAGCAGCTCATCCGGCTCGTAGCAATGGGATATTCGAACCGCGACATCGGCAAGCGCCTCTTCATCGGCGAGGGAACGGTCAAAAAGCAGGTGAGCAACCTGCTCATGAAGCTCGGCCTGGAAAACCGCGTGCAGGCGGCGGTCTACGCTCTTCGCAGCGGGCTCGCGGAATAACCCCGCCGACGCGACCGGCCATGGGAAGGCCTCCCAGCGGCAAGCGGAACTTTCGTTACCCCTCGCGGCCACTTTAGTCCCACCGCTCGGCACCAAAGGACGGTTTCGGGCGCCACCTCCTTTTTCATACCCTGACACCAGCAATTGGAAATGCCAGGTTGCACTGGCAAATCCGACAACGAGCCAGACGAGAAACAGGAGGACATCATGGCACGTTTCACGAAAGACACGAAGCTGAAGGTCATCGTCGACGACCCCGAGGCAAGCGCGATCCTGCAAGAGTGGTTCCCCATGGACCTGCACGGCTCGATGGTCAAGATGGCCTACGGCATGACCCTCGAGAAGTGCTTCAGCTTCCCGCAGGTGAAGATCACCGAGGACGAGAAGCAGCAGATTTACGAGCAGCTCGAGGCCCTCGGCTAAGCGCAGGTAAGACGAAACGCATGGCCGCGCAGCGCACGATGCGCCGCGCGGCCATGCGCGCATCAGCAAAAGACGAGAGGAACCAGCATGGGAAAAAGAATCGACAAGAGCGTCATTAAGCCCATCGCGTGCAGCTCGACAGGCGGTGATCCTGTCGTCGTCGAGTCTTCGGAAGGCAAGATCGTCCGCATCAGGCCCTGCAACTGGACCGAAAGCTACACCGAAGAGGAGCTCAAGGACACGCTGTGGGAGCTGAACGCGCGCGGCAAGAAGCTGAAATGCCCGCGCAAGGCCATGCCGCCCTACTACGCGCTGGCGTACAAGAAGAAGACCTATTCGAAGGATCGCGTGAAGTACCCGCTGAAACGTATCGACTGGGAGCCGGGCGGCGACCCCGCCAAGATCAATCCGCAGAACCGAGGCGTGAGCGGCTACGAGCGCATTTCGTGGGACGAGGCCATCGATATCCTGGAAGCCGAAATCCGTCGCATGTACGACACGTACGGACCCTACAGCATCCTCGGCATCGGCTACGACGGCCATAAGGAATCGAAGTGCGTGCACTACGGATCCGGCTGCCAGATGCAAATCCTGCGCCTGATCGGCGGCTACGTGCGCGAAGTGCGCACGCCCGACTCGGTCGAGGGCTTCTACTGGGGCGGCAAGCATGTGTGGGGCACGGGCGCCTGGGACGGCCTGGGTATCCCCGAGGAATACTACAACACGATGAAGGACGTTTCGGAAAACGCCGATTTCATCGTCATGCAGGCCGGCGACCTGGAGACGACCGCCAACTACGCCTCGCAGTTCCAGAGCTACATGATGAAGTACTGGCTCGATTTGGGCATCGAGATGGTCGCCGTCGACCCGTTCGGCACCTACACCGCCATGGCGCACGACGAGATCACCTGGATCCCCATTTTGCCCAACACCGATGCGGCGCTCGACTTCGCCCTCATCGACGTATGGCTGAAGGAGAACCTGTACGACAAGGATTACGTGGCCACGCATGTCATAGGCTTCGACAAGCTGGTCGACTACGTGCTCGGCAAGGAAGACGGCATCCCCAAGACCCCGGAATGGGCCGAGGAGAAATGCCATGTCCCGGCGTACCGCATCAAGGCGCTCGCGCGCTACTGGGCCAAGCACGCCGTGTCCATCGGCCACTGCAACGGCGGCTCCTACATCCGTGCGGCGTTCAGCCATGAGCCGGCACGCCTGG
>CAMOUE010000240.1 GCA_946626265.1 uncultured Eggerthellaceae bacterium
AGCCGCTCGACATGAAGCTTCGCAACCTCCTCCAGCCGCTGCGCGTCGCCGTGTGCGGCAACATGGTCTCACCGCCGCTGTTCGAGTCTATCGAGCTTCTGAGCCGTGCCGACGTGCTCGCACGCATCGACGCCGCCCTCGCCGTGATGAAGGCGTAGGAAAAAGGGAGATAAGAAACCGGGAGCCGGGGGCGCAGGTGCGCTTCCGGCTCCCGTGCTTGCAACGCCCCACGCGCCGTTTTCCGCGTTCGCGGCTTCCCGTGCGCAGCTCCTTACACAGTTTGCGGGAACAGCGCGATCGTGGGGAAGACCGACGTGCTGATGGCGTCTTCGATCGTCTGCGAGACCGACTCGATGGGCGTGCTGCGGTCCGAGCGTAGCCACGAGGCGTACAGCGACATGGCGCCCGCGATGTAGAACTGCAGCCTCATGCGCATCTGGCTGTCGTCGATCAGGTTGCGGTCGACGCCGCGCTTCTCGAGCACCGAGTAGACCGACTCCTCGAATCGCGCGAGCGCCTGGTCGACGGACATGCTCGAGGCTATCTGGCGGTACGCCTCGATGTTTTCCAGCAGGATCGCATTCACTTCGGAAAGCGCGATGTGCACGCGCTCGAGCGGGCTTGCGTCCCGGCCACGTTTGTCGAGCGCTCGGGCGATGCGCTCGAGGCTTTCGTCCGTCTTGTAGGCGACCAGGTCGTTCACCGATTTGTAGTGCAGGTAGAACGTCTTGCGATCGATGTCGGCCTCGCGGGCGAGCGCGCTGACGGAAATCTTGTCGAGCCCGCGCTCGGTGAGCAGCTTGTCGAACGCGTCCATGATGGCCTTGCGCGTTCGAAGCACGCGTCGGTCGGTCTTTTTCCCGCTGTCGGTTTCCATTGGTGCGTCTCCTCGGTGCTCTTACGGAAAGGTTGCCGATCGACTTCAACGATCGGCTCCTCCGGCTGGTTTTATCGGCGCATTCCCTCGATGCTCTCTCGACAGTCTTGTCATCTCCATTATTGGTCAAAGCTATGAAACTGTCCATTTTTTCTCATTTGTTGCATAAAATAATACACATATGTAGAATAACCAATAAATATAGAAATATCATCAAGTGATGATATTCTGCCAGCAAAGCGATTGTAGGACGCCTTACGGCAATTTGAGTCGTGACTCGAAAGGATTGACCATGCAGATGACCGTCCAAGAAGCCTACGAGCAATCGAAAACCATGCATCCCGAGCGTTACAAGCACATCGTACGGTCGGGCAAATCTACCGGTGTAAAGCGCGCGGCTGTGAACAAGCTTATAGACTACGTCGTCGACGAGCCCGAAGAACACATCCACAAGATCATGGACTTGCTTGACGCCGTCGCGCCGAAGGGACTCTTCGCCAACCAGCGTCGGTCGTTCCGCGAGGCCATCGATGGGCAGAACAACTGGTACGAGCTCATGATGCGCATTTTCGATTTGAACCCCGAAGTTCTCGCGCCGCTTGCCAAATGCTTCCTCACCGATGCGAACATGCTCGCCTGGCCGTTGCAGGAGGAGAATCGCATGGCCCTGAAATGCAACATTCCCTGGGCGGTTTTGCTCGACCCCACGAGCGCGTGCAACTTGCATTGCACCGGCTGTTGGGCGGGCGAGTACGGGCATGCCCTCAATCTCAGCTACGAGGATATCGACTCCATCATCAAGCAGGCCAACGAGCTCGGCACGCACATGTTCATCTATACGGGCGGTGAGCCCCTCGTGCGCAAGAAGGACCTCATCCGCTTGTGCGAGGCGCATCCCGACTCCGTGTTCCTATCGTTCACGAACGCGACGCTCATCGACGAGGATTTCTGTCAGGAAATGATTCGCGTGAAGAACTTCGTGCCCGCCATCAGCGTCGAGGGTATCGGCGAGGCGACCGATATCCGCCGCGGCGACGGTACGTTCGCGAAGATTGACGAAGCCATGAGCCTGTTGCGCTCGCATCGGCTGCCGTTCGGCGTGTCGTGTTGTCATACGAAGGCGAACGCTGACTCCATCGCGTCGGAGGAATTCATCGACTGGCTTATCGCGAAGGGCGCACTGTTCGCGTGGATTTTCACGTTCATGCCCGTCGGCGCGGGGACGACCAACGAGCTTATGCCTACGGTCGAGCAGCGCGAGCGCCTGTACCATTTCATCCGCGACATGCGCACGAAGAAACCGCTGTTTACGCTCGATTTCCAAAATGACGGCGAATTCGTCGGCGGATGCATTGCCGGCGGGCGGCGCTACCTGCACATCAACGCGAACGGCGATGTGGATCCGTGCGTCTTCGCGCACTACTCGAACGCGAACCTTCACGACGTCTCGCTGCTCGACGCGCTGAACTCGCCGTTGTTCATGCAGTACTACCACGAGATGCCGTTCGACGGCGACAATCTGCTGCGCCCGTGCCCGATTTACGAGAATACGGGCAAGCTCGCAGAGATGGTGGAAGCGGCTGGCGCGCATTCGACGGACTTGACGGCGACCGAGGACCCGCGCGACTTGGCAGAGAAGACACGCGAACGCGCCGAGGAATGGGCGCCTGTCGCCGAGCGCTTATGGAACGACCCCGACGATCCGCGCGCGTATTGGCGCGACCGTGTGTACGTAGCCATGTCCGATGCCGACATCGAGAAGTTCGAGGCCGCTGGCCGTCTGGGAAATGTCAATCTTGACGAACGTAAGAGCCGTTTCGCACGCATCTCGTGAGAGATGGTACACTCACAAGGTTAATAAAAACCCCTGCGAGGCTCATCGAGCCTCGCAGGG
>CAMOUE010000241.1 GCA_946626265.1 uncultured Eggerthellaceae bacterium
TGATCTGTTCGTTGAGCCGTGGCTCCTGAGCAGCTATCGTGCTCACCTACTTTCTTCGTGCATTCAAGCGCTCGCGCGCATCCAACAAAAAACCCGTCGCAAACGACGGGTGCGAATTGCGTGGACGTACGTCCCGCACATGCTCTATTCGCTCGACCCATCGGCTGCCTTTCGGGCGCCGAACCAGGTGGAGGTAAACCCTCACTTGATTGACAGCTCGTGTATCTTACCACTACTCGGCCGGTCTGCAAGGTTTCTACGCAAATCGAACGGGGTTTTCAAAACCGTTTTCAAAACATGGGTCCGCGAAAACGCGCTAAAGGTCGTGTTCGGGTTCAATAGCGCGCTTGAAGTGGGATAATTGTCCCGTGCAGAACGCACGGACGAATCGACTCGAGAGGCGGGTGCCCCATGGCCGGGAAGACCTCTGCAACAAGAACCGCGCTCCCAGGGAAAACGTGGACGGTGATCGTGCTGCTCGCGCTCGTCGGGCAAGTGGCGTGGGCGGTCGAGAACAACTTCTTCAACCTGTTCATCCAAGACGTCTTCGGCGCGTCGCTGTCGGACGTGGCGCTCATGGTCAGCGCGTCGGCCTTCACTGCCACGGCAACGACGCTGCTCGTCGGCGTCTGGTCGGACCGCGTCGGAAGGCGCAAGGTGTTCGTCGTGGCCGGCACGCTCATCTGGGGCCTTTCCATCTGCGCATTCGCGGTTCTGCAGAACGTGTCGGAGGCGTTGGCGCGCGACGCGGCGGGGATTGCCGCGCTCGGCATCACGTTGACCATCGCGTTCGACTGCATCATGACGTTCTTCGGCAGCCTGGCGAACGACTCGTGCTTCAACGCATGGATGACCGACATCACCGACGAGACGAACCGCGGGCGCGTCGAGGGCGTGAACTCGGCCATGCCGCTGCTCAGCATGCTCGTCGTGTTCGGCGGCGCCATGTTCTTCATGATCGTCGGCGACGATGGGACGGTCACGTACGATTACCCGCTGTTTTTCACCATCATCGGCGGCGTCGTCCTCGCGACCGGCATCGCGTCCGCCGCGCTCATGGAAGACTCGCATCCCGAGCCGCGACGCGAAAGCGGGTACTTCTCGGAACTCGCCTACGGGTTCCTGCCCTCCTCCGTCCGGGGAAATCGCATGCTGTACCTCGTTCTGGCCGCTTACTGCATATTTGCGATCGCCATGCAGGTCATCATGCCCTATTACGTGCTTTACCTGCGACTTCCCTACATTCTCGGCGAAAACTACGTGTTCGTGATGGCGCCCTGCATCATCATCGCCGCCGTCTTCACGATCCTCTACGGGCGACGCGTCGACACGTGGGGGTTCAGCAGGTCGGTTATCGTGCCGCTTGCGCTGTTCCTGGCCGGATGCGCCGTGCTCACGCTCATGTCGAGCCTGCCCGCCGTGTTCGTCGGCAGCATGCTGATGCTGTCCGGCTACCTCGGGGGCGTCGCGTGCTTCGGCGCTGCGGTGCGCAACAACACGCCCATCGACCGCGTCGGCCTCTACCAGGGGGTGCGCATGGTCATGGTCGTGCTCGTCCCCATGCTCATCGGGCCGTGGATCGGCAGCGCCATCAGCGCCTCGTCCGGCAGCGTCGTTGGGTTCGGCGTCGTGGGCGACGGGTTCACGCCGTCATCGCTCATTTTCGCCGGCGGGGCGATCGTCGAGCTGCTGACGTTCGTCGTACTGTTCGCGATTCGGCGTGCGGAGAAGAAGTAGCCGCGCTTACACCGCCTCGAAAGGCCACACGTCTGCGTCTGCGGGCGGATTGGCCATGAGGCCGTTCGCGCGCATTGATTCGCCCACTTCGGCGTAATCGGGAGCAGCGCGCGTGACCATCGACTCGATTTCCTCGTCGGTCAGCTCACGAACCGCCCGCGCGGGCGAGCCCATGATGAGGCTGCGCGGCGGGAAATCCTTGTTCTGCGTGACGAGCGATCCAGCTGCCACGATGCTGTCGCTCCTGATGCGGGCGCCGTCCATGATCGTGCTGCTCATACCGACGAGCACGTTGTCCTCGATCGTGCATCCGTGGAGCATGGCCATGTGCCCGACGGTCACGTTCTCGCCGATGACGAGCGGGCATCCGCCGCTCACATGAAGGCAGCAGTTCTCCTGGACGTTCGAGTTCTCGCCGATGCGCACGGGCTCGCCGTCTCCCCTGATATGCGACCCCGCGAACACCGATACGCCAGGCGCCAACGTGACGTCGCCGACGATGCTGCAAAACGGCGAGAGCCTTGCGGTCGGGTCCATCTTGACCTGATGGTAGTCCGTCATAATCGAACCGACTTTCGAGCGGCCTTCCTCTGCTGACACGGGCACCCTCCGATCTCGGATAGCTGACGAAACGACTGCCCATTCTAACAAAATGTGAAAAAAGGGTCAGACCCTTTTTTCACATTTTTCGCTGCGCTCGGCACAACCGGGAACCCTTCGCGGGACGAAACCGCACATCAGCACTGCGCATGGGCTTTTCGGCGCGCTACAATACGGACAACCCCGAAAGGAAAACGCAAGCGCAAATGCAGCACGCGAAGGGAAAGGAAGGGAACCGTGAAGACTGTCGGAAAGATTGCCTTGCTGGCGATGACGTTGGCGATGGCGGGAGTCCTGACCGCCTGCGGCGGCTCTGCCAGCTCGGGCGCCGCTTCAAGCGCAGCATCAAGCGCCGCCGCAAGCTCGGCTGCAAGCGCGAGTGCAGCAG
>CAMOUE010000242.1 GCA_946626265.1 uncultured Eggerthellaceae bacterium
CCGGCATCGATGACGGCTATTCGGTTGCAGATGCGCCGGGCAACGGCAAGCGAATGCGTTATGACCACCATCGTCACGCCCAACTCGGCGTTGATCCGCCCAAGCAGGTCGAGCACCTGCACGGTTGTGCGCGAGTCGAGCGCGCTTGTCGCCTCGTCGCAAAGCATGTACCGCGGCTGATTGGCCAGAGCGCGGGCAATGGCAACTCGTTGCTGTTGGCCACCTGAAAGCTCGCCGGGATAACGCATCGCTTTATCGTCGAGGCTCACGAGGCGCAAAAGCTCGTGAGCACGCTCGGCATTCTGGGTTTTCGGCTCGCGTCGTACCTCAAGAGGGAACATGACGTTTTGCAGCACCGTACGCTGCTGGAACAGGCTGAAATTCTGGAAGATCATGCCGATGTTCGCACGCAGCTCGCGCAATTGCCGGCCCGTGAAATCGGTGATGTCGGTATCGTCTACAATGATGCGGCCCTCAGTCGGACGCTCAAGCAGATTCAGCAAGCGCACAAGCGTGGACTTACCGGCGCCCGACTCGCCGATGATGCCGAAGATGTCGCCATCGCGTATGGTCAGATTCACGTCTTCGAGCGCGCGATTGTCGCCGTCGCTCGCATGGTACACCTTGCCGATTTGTTGCAGCTCTATCACGGGCCACCCCCTCCCAAAGACCGTCCAAACAAGACCTTCCGCCTTTGGCCCAATGGGGAGCATCCCCCTGAACCAACAGGACGCAGCTTGCGGAGCCGGTAACGGCCCCGCATGTCATACCGAGTTATCGCGCCGATTCGCACACCGGCCGCTATGACGCGCTGCTACACGGGGACGACCTCGCCGTTGTACGTCTTGTTGATGTAGTCCTTCACCTCCTGCGACGTAACAGCATCGACGAGCGCCTTCGTCTTGGCGGAATTCTCGTTGCCTTCCTTCACGACCACCACGTTCACGTACGGGGAGTCACCGGCCTCCGTTTGCAGGATGAGGTCGGATGCCAAATTGGCGCCGAGCGCATAGTTCGTGTTTATGACGGCAATGTCGACGTCTTGCAAGACGGCGGGCACCGTAGCCGCCTCCACCTCGACGAACTGCAAGTTCTTCGGGTTGGACTTGATGTCTTTGGGCGTAGCAGCCAAGTTGGTGGGATCGGCGAGCTCGATGAGACCCGCGGTCTGAAGGAGCAGCAGGGCGCGCGCCTCGTTGGTCGTGTCGTTAGGCACGGCCACCTGCGCCCCATCGGCGAGCGCATCGAGCGATGCCGTCTTGCCTGCGTAAACCCTCATGGGCTCGATGTGCACGCCAGCAACGCTCACCAGATGCGTACCTTGTTCGGCATTGAAGTCCTCGAGATACGGCAGGTGCTGGAAATAGTTGGCATCGAGCTCGCCGTCTTCGGTTGCCGTGTTGGGCAACACGTAGTCGGTGAATTCGACGACTTCGAGCTTGTAACCCGCCTTCTCGACGAGCGGTGCAACCACATCGTTGAGAATCTCCGCATGTGGCGTGGGGGTCGCGCCTATCTTGATGACCGTATCATCGGAAGGCGCACCCGCAGAGCTCGCAGTCGCAGACCCCGAAGTCGACGTCGAAGCATTCGATGAGGCCGCCGAACCACCGCCGCACCCCGCAAGGCCAAACGCCAGCACGGCGCCCAACGCAGCCACGAGCAACGCCGCCACCTTCCTGTTTTTCGCAATGTTCAACATAACGCTTCTCCTCTCTGAGCCTTTCACGGCTCGTCAAAAACGTTGAGGTTGATTATGAACACTTGAAACATTCAAGCGCAAGACCTGGGGGAATAGCATTTCTCGATGCTTAGTCATCGTAATTCTCGAAAACGGAGCGGAACGCGTACGACATGAGCGAGCTCGGCCGCGCCTTCGCCGTCATGGACGGCAAGGCCATCGCCTACGGCACGAATAATCGCGCGTGAGCGCACAAGATCGAACTTCCCGCGAGATACACCCCGAACAGTTCGACCATTGAAGAGACCTTCGCCCATCTCTTGTTACGATAGTACTTATAAGTTATTTTTTGGAAAACGATAGCCGAAAGGATCGCGTTCAAGAGCGTTGTCGACATACAGCCGGTCTTACAAGACCTCACGAACCTGGATTGGTCGGAATCGGCCACCAGCTCGGCAACGGGCGGCTCGTACCTCAAGGCGCGCCGCGGCGAAGGAGTGGCCGCCACGTATTACAAGCTCTCGTGCTACGACGAGGCGAACGGCGTATATGGGCACGAGTGCGTCAACGAGCTCATCGCATCTCGCCTGATGAATGCGCTCTGCATAGAGCACGCTCCCTATCGGCTCGTGCATGCGCGCATCACGATTGACGGGCAGCCCTTCGAGACATGGCTCTCCGAGTCGGATTCGTTTCGCAAGCAAGGGCAAAGCAAGATGGCGCTCGCACGGTTCTACGGGCTGAATCGCCTACCCGGCGAGGGGCGGCTGGAATTCTGCCAACGTTTCGGCTGGGGCGCGGAGGTTCAGAAGACCATGCTCGTGGACTACCTCATCGCAAACCGAGACCGGCACGGGGCCAACCTCGAGGTGCTGAAAGACCGCAGCGGCAGCATTCGCCTTGCCCCCCTGTTCGACAGCGGCCTCTCGCTGCGCTTCTCGACTTTCAATTCCTCGCAGCTTGCCGATGTTAAGCCGACGGGCGATGTCGTGGCCAACAACTTCCTGGGAACGCGCTCGCTCGAACAGAACC
>CAMOUE010000243.1 GCA_946626265.1 uncultured Eggerthellaceae bacterium
GGCGACGCGAGCCTCATCGAGCATGGCAGCATCTTCCCGAAGAGCAAGCACGGCTCGTACACGCACTATCTGGAATCGCAGATCATCCCGGCCCTGCGCGGCGACGACGAGTACCGTCGCCAAATCCGTCATGCCATGGATTTGGAAACCGTGTTCAGCATGTTCCCGCAACGCGAGCCGTATTCGGTCGACATCGAAGTCGAGATGGAAGACGGCGTGTTCTTCAAGCGCTTCGACTTCTACTCGGTCGAGCCCGAGTCGGAATACTGCATCGTGCTGAAGACCGACACGACCGAACTGCGCCTCGAGCAGAAGCGTCACGAGCAGAAGGCGCGCGAGCTCGAGCGGAGCAAGCGCGAGCTGGCCGACGCCGAGGAAATCATCGCCGAAGCCGGTTTCGGCATGTGGCACATCGTGTTCGAAGACGGCAAGCCGGCGCGCATGCGCGGCAACGCGAAGATGATGGAGCTGCTCGGCGTTGCCGACCAGGTGCTTTCCGAGGAGGAGCTCTACGATTCGTGGCACAGCCGCATTCACCCCGACGACGTGCCTTCGGTCGAGGCGAGCATTGCCGAGATGATCGCGGGCAAGGTGAGCGAGAACACCTACCGTTGGGAGCATCCGGCGTGGGGCCCGCTGTACGTGCGTTGCGGCGGCTCGGCCAAGCAGCTCGAGCCGGGCAAGATGCTCCTGCGCGGCTACCACAGCAACGTGACCGACTTCGTGCGCGACGACATGGCGAAGAAAGACGCGCTCTCGAACGCGCTCGTGGCGGCGGAGCACGCCAACCGGGCCAAGACCACCTTCCTGAACAACATGTCGCACGACATACGCACGCCCATGAACGCCATCGTGGGCTTCACGGCGCTCGCCGCCTCGCATATCGACAACAAGGAGCAGGTGCGCGATTACCTGGGCAAGATCACCGTGTCGAGCCAGCACCTGCTGTCGCTCATAAACGACGTGCTCGACATGAGCCGCATCGAGAGCGGCAAGATGACGCTCGAAGAGACCGAGGTGCACCTGCCCGACCTCATCCACGACCTGCGCACGATCATCCAGGCGAACATCACGGCCAAGCAGCTCGAGCTGTTCGTCGACACGCAAGACGTTTTGAACGAAGACATCATCGTCGACAAGCTGCGTTTGAACCAGGTGTTCCTGAACATCTTGTCGAACGCGATAAAGTTCACGCCGACGGGCGGCACCATAAGCTTCCGCGTCATCGAGAAACCGTCGCGGTCGGCCGGCACCACCACGTTCGAATTCCGCATTAAGGATACGGGCATCGGCATGAGCGAGGAGTTCCGCGAGACCATCTTCGAAGCGTTCACGCGTGAGAAGTCGAGCACGGTGAGCGGCATTCAGGGTACGGGCCTCGGCATGGCCATCACGAAGAACATCGTCGACATGATGGGCGGCACCATTTACGTGAACAGCGAAGAGGGCAAGGGCACCGAATTCGTCGTGAGCATCCCCTGCCGCCTGAGCAGCAATCCCACGAAATTCGAGCCCATCCCCGAGCTGAGCGGCCTGCGCGTGCTCGTGGCCGACGACGACACGAACACCTGCTTGTCGGTATGCGCGATGCTCGCGGAAATCGGCATGCGCCCCGACTGGACGAATTACGGGAAAGAAGCCGTCATCCGCGCCAAGCAGGCGCTCGACCAGGGCGACGACTTCCGGGCGTACATCATCGACTGGCTCATGCCCGACCAGAACGGCATCGAGACCGCGCGGCGCATCCGTCGGGTCACGGGCGACGACGCGCCCATCGTCATCCTCACCGCCTACGACTGGGCCGACATCGAAGACGAGGCGCGCGAGGCGGGCGTGACGGCGTTCTGCTCGAAGCCGCTGTTCATGTCGGAGCTGCGCGACGTGCTGTCGGCGCCGTTCCGCAGTGACGAGCGGCCGAAGGACGAGGAAGAGTCCGTGGTCGATTTCGCGGGCAAGCGCATATTGCTCGCGGAAGACAACGAGATGAACCAGATGATCGCGGTCGCGATACTCGAAGAGGTGGGCTTCGCCGTTGACATCGCATGCGATGGCGTGCAAGCCGTGCGCATGATGAGCGAGGAGCCCGTCGGTACGTACGACGCGGTGCTCATGGACATTCAAATGCCGAACATGGATGGTTACGAGGCGGCGGGTCGCATTCGCGCGCTCGACGATGCGGGGAAGGCGCGCGTGCCCATCGTGGCCGTAACGGCGAATGCTTTCGAGGAAGACCGCCAGCTCGCGTTGAACGCCGGCATGAACGCCCATCTGGCCAAGCCCTACGATGTTCCCAAGATGATGGAGACGTTGCACGGCTTGCTCGACGGGTAGGCGCTGCGCTGAAAACCGCGTAAACCGATTCGGCAAATAACGGGACTCTTGTCACCTATCGATGGGTTTGGTGCTACTCTTACGCGCATGGAAAAGAAACTTGCAATAGCGCACTTCACCGACCCGCTGTGCTTCTGGTGCTACGCGATGGAACCGGAGATGCGCAAAATCCGCGTGCTGCTCGACGAGCAGCTCGACTACCGCATCGTCATGGGCGTGCTTTCGGCCGACGTGCACGAGCTTATAGGCTACGACGCCGAATCGGAGGTGCGCTACGAGCTCTTCCGCGCGATGATGGCCGACCACCTGCGGCAATCTGCGCGGTCGGTGGGCATGCCCTTCGCCATCGACGAGCTGTTCATGGGCGACCCCGAGGAGC
>CAMOUE010000244.1 GCA_946626265.1 uncultured Eggerthellaceae bacterium
TGAGCAGAATTTCAAGTTCATCACGCAAAGCAAGCCGGCGCTCGTCGTGTTCCGCGTCATCTGCGCCATCGTCGTGTTCTTCGGAGCCCAGTCCAACCTTACCCTTGCCTGGAACCTGGCCGACATTTTCATGGGTATCGAGGCGGTCATCAACATCGTGGTCATCCTCATCCTGGGCAAGTGGGCGTTCAAGGCGCTCGACGACTACAAAGCTCAAAAAGCCCAAGGTCTCGATCCGGTATTCGTGGCTTCAAGCATCCCTGGCATGCCTGCAACCGAATGCTGGCACGAGACCCGCGATGAGTTGCCGACGATTGACGAGGGGATTGCCTTCGGCAGTTTGTCGGAATAACCGTAAGGGGCTGTAACAAAAGCCTCTGATAAAGAGGGGCGAGAGCCGAACGGTTCTCGCCCCTCTTCTTGCCGTTAGCGGGAGATCGGGCGAAAGTCGCCTACGCGATTGCGGCGGCGGGTGCGGGATTTGCGGCAGCTCCGGCGATTTTCCTGGCCAGCTTCCTGATGTTGTGCCCCATCATGAGCAGCCGCCATTCGTGGGCCACCTTCTCGATGCCCCTCAGGGTGAACCTCCTGAACCCCCAGTTGCGCTTGACGTCGCCGAACACGGTCTCGACGTCGGTCGACCGGCGCCTGCGCAGGACCACCCCCTCGTCGCTCGTGAGCCTCTCCGCCGCCCGCTTCCTCAGCTCGTCGCGGCGGGGGTTCACGTGGATGCGCCTGCTTTCCTGGCCCGGCTTGAGGCACTTCGCCGCGAGCGCGCAGCCCGAGCAGTCGGGGCAGCCGTAGACCCTGGCGGTCGACTCGTAGCCCAGCTCGCTCACGTCCTTGCGCTCGCGCTCGAAGGCGAGCACCCTGCCGCCCCCGCACCTGTACTCGTCGGAATCCGCGTCGTATTCCCAGTTGGCGGGCTGGGCCGGGTCCTGCGCGAACGACTTCTTCTGCTCCCCGTGGAACGTGTTGTACTTGACGAAGGCCTCGGAGCCCTCGCCCTCCAGGTAGTCGTAGTTCTCCTCGCTGCCGTAGCCGGCGTCGGCTACGAACGTTGCCGGCACGTGGCCGAGCGAGCGCTTGAGCGACTCGACGTGGGGCTTGAGGCAGGCGGTGTCGCCCGGGCGCTGGTGGACGGTGGCGTGGACCACGAACTGGTTCTCGGTGCCGTTCTGCACGTTGTAGCCGGCCTTGAGCTGGCCGTTGCCCATGCGGTCTTCCTTCATGCGCATGAAGGTCGCGTCGCGGTCGGTCTTGGACAGCGACCTGCGCCCGCCCATGTCGGCGAGGTCGCGCTCGTAGCGCTGCATGCGCGGCAGGTAGTCCTCCTCGACGAGCCGCTTCGCCTTCTTGAGCGCCCCGTCCCTCGGGGCCTTCTTCAGGCGCTCGTTTATGCGGCGCGCCACCTCCTCCACGTCGCCGGCCGTCACCTCGCCCGGCTCGGGCATGCCGTCGAAGAGCCTGTCCTCCTCGTCGTTGAGGTCGTCGATCTCGTCCATGAGCGCGCCGACCCGCGCCCGCAGCTTCTCGCGGTTCTTCTCGGTCGACTTGCGCCAGGTGAACGTGTACCTGCTGGCGTTGGCCTCGATCTTCGTGCCGTCGAGGAAGTAGGTGTCGAGCGTCACGTGGCCGAGCTCGGCGAGCATGAGCACCACGTCGGTGAATATGTCCTCGAAGGCGCCGCGCAGCCGCTCGGTGCGGAACCGGTTCACCGTCATGTGGTCGAGCGGGGTGCAGCCGGTGAGCCACAGGAAGTAGACGTTGGAGCGCGTCGCCTCCGCGATCTTGCGCGAGGAGTAGACGCCGCTCGCGTACGCGTAGACGACGACCTTGAGCATCATGCGCGGGTCGTAGGCCGGGGCGCCGCCGCCGGGGTAGAGCGACCTCAGGGCGGAGAGGTCCAGCGACTCGACGACCTCGTCGACGACGCGCGCCATGTGGTTCTCGGGGACCATCTCGGACAGGTCGAGCGGCAGCAGGCGCAACTGGTTCTGGCGGTAGGGCTTGAAAGCGGGACCGGGCATCGGCAACTCCCTCGAATCGGTTACCTAATTATACCGTATTCCCAGATAAATAGCCAATTTGCAGCCGGCGTCGTCAGTCGCCGTCATAAATTTTGGGATGAGGGGCTGCCGCCGCGTTGCCAGGAGCGAAGCGACACATATGAAGGGCAAAGGCAACGCCCCGGTTTTGGGTGTGAAGAAGGGGCTGTAACTTCACTTTTGTTACAGCCCCTGGCTCACGGCCGTCCGTTCTCGGAATTCATTCAGATGGAACAACACCGCTCATGATTTTTGAGTTACCATATAGCACATAAAATTGAACGGCCTTCGGGCCGTTCAAAGTTTCTGTCAGTTCAGCATAAATGCAGCAACGAGTTAAGGAGTGCAAAGTGGCTGAGGCGGTCAAGCGCGTTTACAAATTCGGCAAAGACGCACAAGGCAACAATGTAACAGAGGGCAACACCGACATGAAGCTGGTGCTGGGCGGTAAGGGTGCCAACCTTGCCGAGATGGCCAACATCGGGCTTCCCGTGCCTCCGGGATTTACTATCACGTGCCAGACATGCATGGAGTACGCGAACGCTGACAACACATGGCCCGAGGGCGCTCTCGACGAAATCGCCGAGTATCGCGCCGACCTCGAGGAGCGCATGGGCAAGAAGATCGGCGACGACGCCGACCCCCTGC
>CAMOUE010000245.1 GCA_946626265.1 uncultured Eggerthellaceae bacterium
TGCCGCCGAGGTCGACGAAGGCGCCGAAGTCGACGATGGAGGAGACGGTGCCCTTCAGGCGCATGCCCTTCGTGAGCTTGGCCAGGATTTCGGCGCGCTCGTTCTTGCGGCCTTCCTCCAGCAGCACGCGGCGGGAAAGCACGACGTTGTTGCGGTTGCGGTCCATCTCGATGATGCGGGCCTCGAGCTCGGTGTTGAGGTACATGTCGAGGTCCTTGACGCGACGGAGGTCGACGAGGGAGGCGGGCAGGAAGCCGCGCAGCCCGATGTCGATGATGAGGCCGCCCTTGACGACTTCGATGACCTCGCCCACGACGGGCTCGCCGGCCTTGAACTTCTCTTCGACGGAAATCCAGGAGCGCTCGTACTCTGCGCGCTTCTTGGACAGGATGAGGCGGCCGTCCTTGTCTTCCTTCTGCAGAACGAGAGCCTCGATCTTGTCGCCCACCTCAACGAGATCGGCGGGATCGGCGTCCTTGCGGATCGAAAGCTCGCGCACGGGGATGACACCTTCGGACTTGAAGCCGATGTCGACCAGAACCTCGTCGCGCTCGATCTTCACGATCGTGCCGTCGACCAGGTCGCCTTCGTCGAATTCGGTGAGGGTGCCATCGATCATCTGGTTCATCTGCTCATCGGAGATGTCGGAGAAGTCGATGACATCGGGATTCTTGATGTCGGTCAAAACGGACCCCTTTCCTTTTGTCGGGGACCCGTCAACATGATTGATCCGGCAGTTCACCATGTTCGCTTCGCTAAAAGCTCGCTAGAGGCTGCGTAACAAACATGTCTCGGGGGCCAATATTTACTTCTTGCAGGCCTATTCCTGCAAGTCCGAGCATTTTAACACGCATATACTCCCCTGTGCCGCGAATATTTCGCCCTGCGCGTTTTCTGCACACGAACGGGGCGTGGAATATTTTGAACGGCTCTCGAGGCAATCGGAGGGCGAAAACGCTCGGCCCGCGCCTTCGGCGTGGAGACCCTTAGGCGCTTGCACCGTTTCGCTCAGGGTGACAAAAGGGACTCACCGGATCTTTAGCCCAGAGGGGAGTATCCCCTCTGGGCTAATGGCGGTTGCGATTACGACACCTTTACGCCGCTGAAGACTTCGGCGTTGCGCCAGAGGACCTTCTCGAGCTCGTCGTCGGTCAGGTCGCATTGCATCATGTGATCGAGCTCGCTCACGGGATCCCACATGGGATAGTCGCTTCCGAACATGACGCGATCGGCGCCCCACATGCGGATGAGTTCGCGCATGTGGCGATGCCCCACGAACTTGAACGCACTCGATGCGTCCACGAACAGGCGCTCGGCGTTCAGCAGGTCCTCGTGCAGCACATCGTAGCCCACGTCGTAAATCGACCAGCCGCCCAGGTGCGCGGCATCGACCACCAGGTCGGGGAACGTGTGCAAGATGCGCGCAAGACGGTGCGGGCTCGAGAAATCCTGCCGGTAGTCGCCCGTGTGCACGATGAGCGGCACGCGCCCGGCGATCATCTCGTAGAACGCCATGAGGCGCGGGTCGTCCATGTTCACCTGCTGCGTGTCGGGATGAATCTTGAACCCGTGAAGACCCAGGCCAATTGCGCGCTCGACTTCGGCTTCCATGTCTTCGCAATCGGGATGCATCGTGCCGAAGCCGATGAACTCGGGGTGCGCAGCTGCCTGCTCTGCCAGAAACGTGTTGATCGTGGAAACCGAATGCGCCGTCGTGGCCACGGAGTGCACGATGAAATGCGTGACAGACGAGCGATCGCACGCCGAAAGCAGGTCGTCGACGCTCCCCTGCCCCGCCATGGACGCCTCCACGCCGTAGAACCGACCGATTGCAGACACTGCTTTCAGGGAAATCTTTTCGGGGTAGATATGCGCATGGGCGTCGATGATGGGCATGGGGCTCTCCTGTTTGCGGTCGCTTCGTCGTGTGTTTAGGTGAGAATTCTACCCGAAAGATGGGGTATGCGGAAAGGTGGAGGAGGACGCAACGGGCTGCGAAGCCCTGCTTCATGCGGCACCGGGCGACCAACAGGGAGGTGTACGAGGACCCCTTCGGCCGCCCTCCCGAGCAGTTGCTCGGGAGGGGCTTTCAGGTCGCTGCGCTTACATGAGCTTGCTGATTTCCTCGGCGAAGGTGAGCGGGTCTTCGATGGGCAGGCCCTCGACGAGCAGGGCCTGGTTGTAGAGCACGTCGGTGTACAGGCGCAGCTTCGCCTTGTCGTCGGCGTCGAACGCGGCCTTCAGCGTCTCGAAGGCGCGGTGCTGGGTGTTCACCTGCAGCACCTTTTCGGCACGGGCCATGGAGTCACCGGGGCCTTGCGCCAAGATGCGCTCCATTTCCATCGACATGGGGCCGGCGGCGGTCAGGCGCGCGGGAGCATCCATGGCGTTCGGCGACACCTCGATCTTGGTCACGTTGTCGCCCAGGATTTCCTTCATGGCATCGAACAGGTCCTTGTTCTCCTCGGTCGCCTCCTCGGCCACCTTCTTCTCGTCTTCGCTGGCCAAGTCGATGTCGCTACCCGACACGTTCTTCAGGTCGTGCTCCTGCCACGTGCGCATCGACTGCAGCGTGAACTCGTCGACGTCCTCGGTGCACAGCAGCACGTCGTAGCCTTTCGAGCGGATGGTCTTCACGATGGGCAGGTTGCGCAGGCGCTCGATGGAATCGCCGGCGGCGTAG
>CAMOUE010000246.1 GCA_946626265.1 uncultured Eggerthellaceae bacterium
ACCCCCTGACCGAGACGGACTCGCTCATCCCGAGCAACATCCTGTAGGCAGTCGAAATTTGGAGGAGGATAAGCCCAGAGAGGAGTATCTTCTCTGGGCTTAGCAAGGATGTCGTGCTCTTGTTTCGTCAGGTTGCTTTATCGGCTCAGCAAACACTTTGATGCCGAAGTTGTCGTGGCAGAGAAAACCGGCGAACTCGTAACCGGACTTCTTCTCTGCCACGACCATTCTCAACATGTCCAGAGCATCGTGCGTCCAAAGAGGGTAGCTGGTAAAAGCGGCCCTGTTGCCCTTGCCTAGCGGGACTGCCGGACGAATCTAATGCGTTCAACGGCGTCGCGAATCGCCCTGCTTGTTTCTAGAAGGGCCGCATGTTTGGCTTGCGCTTCGTCGGTTGCGCACTTGGCGCTGCTATGCTCGAAAAAAGCATAATGCATACACGTTTTCACGCGGCGTGTGGTTCGGATCTGAATTTACCATCTCCAAAGACGACGATATTTCCATGAAGTTCACTGAGAAGAAATGCGCCGAGATCTGGGCCGGCGAGCCCGACGAGAATGATCCTCCCGAGGTGCATGCGACCCGCACCGTAACGGAACTCTAGAGCACTGTTTTTACCGACATCCGATAAGTCTAAGTGTGAATCGGTATTACGCACTCGTAGCAGAACTCGTCGGGGCGTATGTGCGCGCCGACGTAGGGCGCGACGAGCGCGATGAGCCTTCCGGGCCCGGATTGCTCGATCCCCGCCTTGTCCAACTCCCCGTACAGCTGCTTCCAGAGCTCCGGTATGACGGAGTAGCCGCCGAACCCGAGTATGGTGAGGGCTTCGGTTTCCGGGAAGGAGCGCAGGTTGGGGTCCTCGTTCGTGTCCGGGCTAGGCACGACGGGGATGCACATGGTCACACGGCACTCCATCCAAGGGGCCTGCGCCCGCCAGTCGTCGACCATCATCGCGCCCGGCTCGCTGCCGAGCAGGCGGTACCCCTCTGCCATGCACCTCTCGTGGGCGACGTAGGCTAGCGTCGCGGCTTCCTCCGCCGACGGCGCGCAGACCTCGGCACAGTAGTAGGTCACGGGGGGGCAGGATCGCGTACGAGGACATGCGGTTGCGCGATCGGTCGCGGCTCATCTCGTACTCGTTCAGGAATCGCCGCATCGACTCGAGCTTGCGCCGCTGCCTGGCTATGAACTCCGCGCTGTCGACGCGCCCGAAGTACACGTCGGCGATCTCGGAGCGCGACAGACCGATTGACTGCAGCCGCTGGTACTGGCCGATGGCGGCTACGTTCTGCATGTCGTAGTAGCGGTACCCGGTGTCGGGGTCCACGTGATAGGGCTCCAGGAACCCGCCTTCCTCCATGCGGATCAGCGCGGGGAGAAGCGCTTCGAAGCACTTCCGGTGGGCACGCTCCTGCTTGCGGCCGGAGAGCGGCGCTGCGACGACTACGAAGTCGGTGCGCTCGATCGCGTGCGATGCGGCGCGCTTGGGCGTGGACATGCAGGGCGAAGGAGGCCGACGGCAGTCTGGTTACCCCTCCTTCGGTTACACCCCTTGGCTCGCTCTAAGGGGTACTCCCTTAACTGAATGACATTGCGGTATGAATAGTAACCGTTATCTGCCAAGCATAGGAGTTGCCCGCCGCCGAAGGCCATCCGCTGCTCGCTTACTTGAAGAAGTCAACCACCTTGCTCGACCAGCTTGCAGAGTGAATGACCCGTCCCGCGTTGCACGAGCGGAGGGTCCGCACGTGCGGGCTGCGCTCGACCGCCATCCGGTACAGCGGCTCGGCGTCGATCTCTTCCTGTGGCACGTAGATTATCCGGCGGTTGGCCTTCATCGCCTCCATGGCATGGCGCAGCTTCGCCTCGAAGTCGTCTCGCGCGACGTCGAAACGATACAGGTACGTTGCGGCCTTCTCGTCGGTGACGAGCTCGACGGCGGCGCGCCCGTCCCCTATCGCTGCAATCCAAAACGCGTCGGAATCGGCCGAGAACAGGCCGACCACGATATTTGCGTCGAGCCCCTGGAAAGTCTCATATGCGGCGGCGGCTTCGCCGAGGCGGGCGTCGAGGTTCGCCTCGAGCGCCCGATGAGCTTCACGCCAACGGGCCGAAACCGATTCGCGGACGTCCGCCAGTTTGCCGAAGAACGGGTCGGTGTCGCCTCCGAGCCGCGCTATCCGGTATGCCTCGCCGGTGTCGAGGCGCAGCTCGAGCGAGAACCCCTCGCGCTCCGGGGCGTCGGCGAAGCACAGCGGGACGCGCCGGGCGCCTGCATCGTGCGGCAGGATACAGAGGCAGTCCGTACGGAGCGCGAGCTTCGCGATGCTGTTCCTCGAAACGCCGGGCTCCGCATAGGCGTAGTCGCCCTCGCTGCGCATGACGAGGTCACCCTCGACGAAAAGTGCCCGCTCGCTCTTGGCGCTGTAAGCCTCCCAGAGCTTCTCGAAGAAGTCCTCGGTGAGGTAGCCGAGCTTCGATATCTCTGCCTCGTAGTCGCGCATGGCGAGGGCCAGACGGTAGTTCACGAGCCGCATGTCCATGAGGTCGGCGAATGGCAGGGCGTGGCGCGACCCGTCCACGCCCCGCAGGATTATCTCGTCTTCGGTGATGGTGGCCGACGCCTCGAAGGTCCCTTCGGGAAGCGAAGCCGTGCATTCGTAGGCCGGCAT
>CAMOUE010000247.1 GCA_946626265.1 uncultured Eggerthellaceae bacterium
GACCCGCACGAGCAGGGCGTCGTCGCCATGATCGGCGTGTTCGTAGACACCATCGTCGTGGTGACCATGACAGCGCTTGTCGTCGTCAGCGTGCTCTACGTGGACGACGGCCCGCTGGCCACTGCTTACGAGAGCGCGGGCAAGTATGACACGGTAGCCGAGTTCGTCGCGGCGGAAGGCGACGCCATCGCCGAGGGGTACACGCTGAGCGCCTCCGGAGAGCTCGTCGATGCGGACGGCGAGACTGTGCTCACCAACGACAACATGTCCGACCCGGCCGCGCTTGCCAAGGCGATCGGCATCTCGAAGACCAACATGGCCCAGCTCGCGTTCGGCACGTTCTTCACGACGGGGGCCGGAAACTTGTTCGTGGCAATTTGCCTACTGTTCTTCGCGTTCTCGACCATCTTGTCGTGGAACCTGTTCGGCAAGCTGAACGTGCGGTGGTTGTTCCGCAAGCGCGGCGACAAGGCGGCCGTGCTCGTATATTCCGTGATCGGCATCGCGTTCGTCTTCATGGGGTCGCTTCTGCAAAACGACCTGGTATGGGAGCTTCAAGATATGTTCAACCAGCTCATGGTGCTGCCGAACGCCATTGCGCTCATCGCGCTGGGCGGCTGGGTGACCAAGTGCGCGAAGGCTCGCGGGACCAAGACCGACGAGATCATGTCCGAGCAACTCTAAGGGCAGCGTGAGACACCGGTACCAGGTACCGGTGTCTCACGCTGCAGGCGCTCATGTGGAGTCGTGCGATAATGCAAGCATGCGAAACAAAAGAGCTGACACATACCTCGAGACGGGCAGAACGGCTAGCCTGACCGGCTCGACGGAAAGCGACCATCGACCAGCATGAGCGCACTCGATTTCAAGGCATACAGCTCGATTCTCCGCATCAAGCCGGCCCTCCGCTTTGACGTGGGCACATTGCTCATGCGCCTGTTCGCCTACACGACGACCGTCGGCACCATCACGATGCTCACGTTGGCGGGGTCTTCCGCCCTCGAGGCGACGAGCGTTTCGTCGCTCCTGGCCATCTGCACGTTCGCGGTCGCCCCGCGCGTGTCGAAGCGCATCGACGAACGCGGGCAAAGCGCCGTTGTTCCCGCAGCGACGGCAATCGCGATGGCTGGCTTCGTGCTCTTGCTGGTAACCACGCATTTCGGGTTGCCGTTCTGGCTGAACTACCCCGCAGCCGCGCTCGCGAGCTTCCTGCCGAACGCCGCGGCGCTCGTGCGCACGCGCTGGACGTACCTCATCGCCACGCGAAAGTTCGGCGACGACACCCCGCCGCTCAAAACCGCCTACGCGTTCGAAGGAATCTTGGAAGACGTCGCGTTCATGGTGGGCCCGGCTGCCGTCATCGCCATCTCCGCAGCGCTGTTCCCCACCGCAGGCTTGCTCGTAGGCGCGGCGCTCTACTGCGTCGGCGCGCTGCTGCTCGTGCGCTCGAAAGACACCGAGCCCGAGCCCGGATGGGGCGCGGACAGCGAAGCGGGCCCCGCGCGGAAGAGCATGTTCAGCGAGAGCGCGGTCGTCCGGCTGCTCTTCTTCGTCATGGTGCTCATCGGCTGCATGTACGGCGCCTTCGACGCGACGATCGTCAGCTATTCCGAATCGATCGACTTCGCGCTGCTCGCCTCGATCGTGTTCGCCATCGAGTCGCTGTTCTCGCTCGTCATGAGCACGCTGTTCGGCATGCTCACGCTCTCGATGCCCATCCGCCGCCAGTTCGTCCTGTTCGCCGTGCTGTTCGGCGTGCTGTACGGGTTGGTCGTGCTGGTCGACTCTCCCATGAGCCTCGTCGTCATCGTCACGGTGGCAGGCCTGGCCTATCCGCCCCTGCTCATCACCTGCAACGTGGTCTGCGAGCACGCTTCGCCCAGCGAGCGGCTGACCGAATCGATGGCGTGGATGAATTCGGGCATCAGCATCGGCATGGTCGTCGGGCCGGTCAGCGCCGGCGCCCTCATCGACACGGCAGGACCGATCGCCACCTTCGACCTGTGTGGCGGCTTCGCGATTCTCGTCGCCGTCGCCGTGCTCGCATGCATCCCCGTGCTGCGGAAACGCCTATAAGCGGCTGGGAATCTGGCGGAGGGCCGGGTGCGACGCGTGAATCCGGTACCGACGCTTCAATTTCAAACGTCGACGCGTACGAGCTCGATGCCCTCGTTCAGGTTGCGGTTGAGGCGAGCGATCATGGGCTCGTTTGCAAGGAAGTCGGCCGCGACCGAGTCGACGGCGACCGGATCTTGCGAAGCGATGACACTCGCCGTGTACGAACCGTCGAACGGCGCCTGCTCCCACGTGCAGTTCGCCGGGGTCATGGCCACCGTGTTTTCGGAGGGACACAGTATCGCGTCAAGCAGGTACAGCACGGTTTTGCCGCCCAACTGCTCATGCCCCATGAGGTCGACGAGCGGGTTGCAGATGCCCATCTGGTTCTTCGTGAGGTACGGGTGCAGGCCCGCCTGCTGTGGCGCGCGCAGTGGGTTTTCGTTCACGATGGTGCCGAAGTGGTTCTTCGCGCACAACGTCACGCCGTAGTTATGGCCCTTCATGTTAGCGAGGTTCACCAGGTAGTCGGCCTGCGTGACGCACGTAGGCAAGTAACATTGCG
>CAMOUE010000248.1 GCA_946626265.1 uncultured Eggerthellaceae bacterium
CCCATTCCATCTTGGTCGGCTCGTTCTGGTGCGGCCTTCCCGGCGCCGACCGCTCGACTAACTACGACTTGGCACACCGTTTCGTGAACGCGACGAACACGGCGCGTCTGGAGTTGCCTTCGGTGGACATGTGCCTCATCTACGCGAGCATCATCGAGCAGGGCGGCCCCGCGTCGAACAACAAGTACCTGCTCAACATCGCCGATTCCGAAATCATCATCTGGGGTTCGAACCCCATCGGCTTCACGCGCCCCGGAGAGACGACCAACATGCTGATCTCCGCGCGCGAACGCGGCGTCAAGTTGGTCCACATCTCCAACCTGTACGACGTGACGTCGGCCAAGTGCGACGAGTGGGTCCCGGTGAAATCCGGCACCGATGCGGCATTGGCGCTCGGCATGGCCAACGTGCTGGTGGAAAACGATATGGTCGACAAGAAGTTCCTGCTCGGACGCACCACGGCTGCGTACCTGGTGCGTGACGACAACGGCCAATACCTGCACGAAGCCGACATAGTCGAGGGCGGTGACCCTGCGAAATTCGTGCTCGTCGGCGCCGACACCGACGAGATCTTCATCGTTGAACGCGAGACCGGCAAGAAGGCGAGCGGCGCCCTCGGGTCCGACTCGTCGGGCGACTCGGTCGGCGGCCTCATCGACGAGGGAAGCACCGATTCCTACGGCGGGCATACGCCCAAGCTGGAGGCGACCGTCGAGATTAACGGCATCGGCGCCAAGACCGTGTACACGAAGCTCCGCGAGCATCTTGCCAAGTGGACGCCCGAGTCCCAGGAGGCGCTGACCGGCGTACCGGCGGCGACCTGCGAGAAGCTTGCGCGCGATTTCTGGAACGCGACGCCCGCCATGATCTTCCTCTACGACGGGTTCCGCTATGCCAACGGCACGCAATCGGCCCGCGCGGTGTTCCTGCTCGCTTACCTGACGGGCAACTTCGGCAACGGCAAGGGCAACTTCATGCCGGCGCCGCTGGATTATTCGGCGCCCACGGCCATGAACGTCATGCCGTTCTGGTTCCCGCAGATGCCCGAGCCCACGAAGTCCGACCAGCGGACGCTGACCGAGATCATGGCGAGCTTCGGCAATCCGGATGCGCCGCAGCAGTACAAGGCTTACATCAACCCGTTCAGCAATCCGCTGACCAACTGGCCTAACAAGGATCTCTGGCTCAACCGCATCCTGCCGAACCTCGAGCTGTTCGTGTGCTTCGAGATCCGCATGAGCGACACGGCGAAATACGCCGACTACGTGCTGCCCGAAGCGACCATTTTCGAGCGCTACGAGTTCCTGTCCGGCCCCAATGACTGCATCATCCTCAACGAGCCCGCAATCGACCCGGTCGGCGAGACGAAGGACCCGGCGGAGATCTGGAAGCTCTTGGCCGACAAGCTTGGCGTGGGCGAGTACATGTTCTCCGACATGCTGGAATGCGCGAAGTTCAAGGCTGAGCTCATGGCAGGCCAGGGCGCGCTCATCGAGGATCGCGAGACCGGCGAAATTGAGCCGCTTTCCTGGGAGCGCCTCGAGAAACAGAAGTTCCTGCACTTCCCGATGCCCGAAGAGCCCTATGACAACTACGACGGCACGACGTTCAACACCAAATCGGGCAAGATCGAGTTCTATGCGGCGGGAATGGTGCCCCTCGGCGCGGCCTTCGCCGATTACCAGAAGACAATCATCCACGACGAGGAGACGCTGCAGAAGTACCCGCTGCACTTCTACCCCGGCCGTCACAAGTACTTCATGCAGAGCCAGTTCACCAACGTCCCCGAACTGCGCAAGCTGGCGACGGCCACGCAGACGGGCGTGGCGCTCAACCCGGTGACGGCCATCGAGCGCGGCCTCGAGGACGGCGACCTCGTCGAGGTCTTCAACGATCGCGGAGTCATCACGTGCAACCTGCACCTGCGCCAGGACATTCCTCCGGGAATGGCTCACATGTGGTACAGCTTCGACGAGGATGACTACAAGGACAAGAAGAACCCCCAGCTCATCGCCACTCCGCTCGGCGCACCCGAGACGGTCGACAACATCATCAAGTACACGTCGCTCGGTTTGCAGAAGGTCTACGACGCATCAGGCGTACCGCGTTCGGCGCGGTTCATCGTCGAGAAGGACACGCCCGAAGTGTTCTGGGACACCCTGTGCGAAGTCAGGAAGGCGGAATAACCATGGCAAAGAACATTCTCGTTAACGTGAACCGCTGCGTGGGCTGCTGGACTTGCTCGTTGTCGTGCAAGCAGGCATACGACCTGGCTGACGACGAGTATCGCGTGTTCGTGCGCACGATCGGCGGCGGCCAGATCGACACGCCGGGCGGCAAATGGCCGAACCTCTACATGAAATGGATGCCCATCTACACCAAGAAGTGCATCGCGTGCGCCGGGTGCGCTTCGACGGACAACGTGCCCTACTGCGTGTTCAACTGCCCGACCGACGCGCTGGCCTACGGCGATCCGGACGATCCCGAGAGCGCGTACTCGAAGACGCTTGCCGAGCTGAAGGCGGGCGAGTTCCGCGTGTACGCCCTCGACCCGTGGGAAGAGCCGCGCGACGGCGTCTTCTACGCGGAGAAGGACATCTA
>CAMOUE010000249.1 GCA_946626265.1 uncultured Eggerthellaceae bacterium
CCGCGGTTCGGGCAGTTGTGCACGGGGTTGCCCGCGATGACCCAGAACGCCTTGATCGGATACGGCTGTTGCGTCTTGACCTGCTCGATGAAGTCGGCCTGGCGCAGCAGCTTGCCCTTGTAGTTCTCGCGACCCTCGGGCATGGTGATGGCCTGGTCGTTGAACACCATCGGGAAGCCGGCGGGCAGCATCTCGGACGTGACGCCCGCACCCGGGCGGCCGAGGTTGCCGGTGAGCGCGCCGAGCAGGTAGAACGAGCGGTACGACTCGCCCTGGTTCTGGTAGCGCAGACCCAGCGCGCCGAAGATGTAGGCGTTGGGCGCGGCGACGTACTCGTCGGTCAGGCGGATGGCCACGTCGGCCGGCACGCCGGTGATGGGCTCCTGCCATTCGGGCGTGTACTGGGCGGCATGCTCGCGCAGGCGGGCGAAGGCGGTCTTGCACGCCACGCCGTCGACGACGTGGGCGCCGTCGAGCTCGGGCTTGTCGCACGGCAGCGCCTGCTGGCCGAGCACGGTCGAGCACGGCGCGTCGGCGTCGAGGTCCCACACCACGTAGTTGCCGTCGGCGTCGCGCAGGAACATGCCGTCGTCGTCACGCACGAGGAACGGCGCCACGGTGTAGGTGAGCAGGAAATCTTCCTTGTACTGCTTGCGCTGGATGATGAGGTTTGCCATCGTCATCGACAGCGCCGGGTCGCTGCCGGGCTTGACGGGGATGAACTCGTCCGCGAAACCGGCCGTGCCGTCGAACAGGAGGCCGATGTCGACGATCTTGGCGCCGCGGCTCTTGGCCTCGACGAGGTGCTTGGCGATGCGCTGCTGGTTCTCGATGGGATTGGCGCCCCAGACGATGATGTAGTCAGACGAATCGAAGTTCTTCGGATCGGTCGTCATGTACTTGTAGAAGTTGCCGAAGTCGAAGAACGCCGCATAGAACGGGCCGTTGTCCAAGCCGTACGCCTGGATGGGGTCGGTCGCGCCCCACAAGCCGATGAAGCGCGAGCTCAGCAGGGCGGCCAGGCCCTGCGACGGCGGCACGGACGCCACGACGTCCCACATGGCCAGCGCCTCGGGGCCGTATTTATCGCGGATCTCGAGCAGCTTGGCGGCGATCTCGTCGAGTGCCTGGTCCCAGCTGATCTTCTCCCACTTGCCCTCGCCGCGCTCGCCGACGCGCTTGAGCGGATGCGTCAGGCGCTTGGGGTTGTAGGGCTGACGGCACGACATGATGCCCTTCTGGCAGATGTAGCCCTCGTTCTCCTCGGCGCCGGTGTAGTCCGCCTTCTCGGTTCGCACGATCTTGCCGTCTTTCACGATGGTCTTGATCGCGCAGAACTCGTGGTCTCCCCAACCGGGGCAACACGTGTAGACGAAAGACTCTTCGGACATGCGCTTTCCTCCTTTGCTTCTCGTCTATGACTTGCGCCTTGCGCAAAGGAACGCGCAGGCACTACCCCCTTCCCGCGCACTCCCCCATAAGCGCAAGAGCTCTCCAGGTCGAAGTGTACCTTTACGTTATTGCAACCGAAAGAAACTGGTTTCTGTCATACTATGCAACCATCAGTTGCATAACGGAGGGGGCGCCATGCAAATCGAGAGCTTGCGGTACTTCATCGAGCTCGCGCGAACCGGGTCGTTCTACGGAGCTGCGAAAAACCTGCTCATTTCGCAGCAAGGGCTCAACAAGGCCATAACCTCGCTCGAGTCGGAACTCGGGCTCAAGCTCGTCGAGCGCAGCAGGCGCGGCGTTCGGCTCACGAGCGACGGCGAGGTGTTCCTCAAGCATGCCACGCGCATCGTGGGCGATCACGCAAGCATGGTCGACGAGCTACTCGAAGGACGTTTCGAGGGTCCAGAAGGCGAAGAGCCCATCACGCTGTACGTGAGCTACTACGGAGCGGAAACCGCCGTTTCGAACACGTCCTACATCGGGCTTCTTGCAGGGAACTCGTCCTACCTCGAGGAACCGTACGACAAGCTCGTGCAACGGGCAACGGTTTCGGACGGCAGCGATCTTTGCTACGTCGATATCCATGCAAGGGCGCTCCCGGGCATCCTGCAAAACCCGAACGTCCGATTCGAGCCGATCCTGAAAACGAAGTTCGGATTCGTGTGCCACGAGGAATCCGAGCTGGCGCGCGAGACGGCGTTGCACCGAACCGACCTCGTAAAGCTCCCCGTTGCGCTGAACGCCCACCGCGAGATGACGCAGTTGGCGGAATGGCTCTTCAGGGACCACCCGCTCGAGAACGTGCGCTTGCGCGTGACGAACCCGCGCATGCTCCTCGAATACGTGCACGTGTCGGAATTCGATTCGTTCGCCGCGTTCGACTCGTTCGGTTTCTTCGTCTCGCAGCTCGATGCCAACATGCCGACCGGCGGATTGAAATTCGTGCCGCTGTCGACACCGGAAGCAATGTGCCAGGTGGGCTTTCTCTACCCACGCCACCGAAAGCTCTCGCTGCACGCGCAGCACTGCGTCGACGTGCTCAAGCGGTTTCTCGCCGAGAACTGCGGAGCATACTTCGAAAAGTACGACTTCTAAAACAGTGCCGAAGCAAGAGCTGCCGCAA
>CAMOUE010000250.1 GCA_946626265.1 uncultured Eggerthellaceae bacterium
GGTTGAAGCCGCGCACTTCCGCCGCGATGGCCGCGCTGTTCGTCTTGCGCACCGAGCTGACGAGCAGCGGCACGCACAAGGGCACCATAAGGCGAACCTTTCCCACGATACCGCTCACGTCGAACTCGACGCCGCGTGCGGTCTGCGCTTCCATGATCCCCTTCATGCTGTTCATGAACACGGGGATGAAATGCACCGTCGACGCAAAGGTGAACGCGTAGCGATAGGGCACGTGCAGCACCTTGACCACCGAATTCGACAGATCGGAAATCTTCGTGACATAGAACGTGAGGAACAGCGGGATCGCCGCCGCCTCGAGGCGCACGATCGTCGTAGCGGCCGCGAGCAGCGAACCCGTGCCGACGTAACCCCACGGCAACTCGACGAGCATCTCGCCACGCGGAGTCGTGAAGACGAGCAGGACCGCCAGGATGAGCGAAAACACGAGCACGGCCTTCATCAAGCCGAGCGTCTGCCGCATCATCCCGCAGCTCGCGGCCATGGCAAGCGCGAGCACGAGCATGCCGCATAGATACGCCAGGCTCCCCGTGCAAAAGCACGCGATGGCGAACAAGACGGCGAACAGCAGCTTCGCAACCGGATTCAGGCGATGCAGCACCGAGTCCCCCGGTACGTATTCGAGAAAACCGTTCATCGAGGCGCTCCTTCCATGCCACGCACGCCGGCATAGGGCACGCCCACGCAGGCGGCGACGGCGTCGCACATTTGCTCGATCGTGTTCGCGTGCGCAACGGGGGCTTCGGCAAGCGAAGGCCGCAGAAGGCCCATGGCGAGCGAGATGTCGACAACCTGCGGCGCAACGAGGTCCGCGGCTTCGAGGGTACGCCGATCGCGCAACACGCGAAACGTCGGCCCGTCGTCGATGACCGCGCCGTCGCTCATGACTATCACCCGTTCGGCGAAATCTGCCACCACCTCCATGTCGTGGCAGACCATGACGACGGTCGTGCCGCGCTCGTGCAGGCGCTCGATAACCCCCATGACCTTGACGCACTCGCGGTAATCGAGCCCTGTCGTCGGCTCGTCGAGCACGATGACGGGCGTATCGAGCACGACGATCGAAGCAAGAGCCAGCAGCTGCCGCGTGCCGCGGTTGAGCAGGAACGGATCGTCGTCCGGATTGAAGCCGAACTCCTCGACAATGGCATCGACGCGCGCCTCGGCGCTCGCGTCAAGCCGCCCGATTGCCTTGAAGCCGAACAGGAGCTCGTCGCGCACGGTGCCCGAGCATATCTGGTTGTCGGGATTTTGGAAAAGGAAGCCTATGCGGCGTGCCAAATCGCTCGTCTTGAGCCGGCGCGACGACTCCCCGTCGATGAGCACCTCCCCCGAATCGGGCTTGATCAGCCCGTTTACAAGGCGCATGGTAGTCGATTTGCCCGCCCCGTTCGTACCGACGAACGCGACGAACTCGCCGTCTTCCACACGAAACGAGACCCCCTTGAGAATCGGCGTCGCGGGATCGTAGGACGCGTGAACGTCCTGGAACTCGATTGTCATGCGACCACCTCCAAAAGCGCCTCGCATGCCTCCTCGACGTTTTTGCAAACGGGACCTGCGTACAACCCGACCGCGGCAAGGCGGTTCATGAGCGTCGTGGAGCGGGGACAATTCACGCCGATGTCGAGCAGCTCTTCGGAATGGGCGAGAACGTTCGCCGGCGTGTCGGCAAACCGGATTTTTCCGCCATCGACGATGACCAGCATGTCCGCGAACTGCGAGAGCAACGCGATCTTCTGCTCGACGACCACGACCGTCGTGCCGTGCTCGCGCGCGTAGCGCTCGAGGAGGCGGAAGACCTGAAGCGAGCTCGCGGGATCGAGCTCGGCGGTCGGCTCGTCGAGCACGAGCACCTGCGGCCTGAGCGCCAGTATCGACGCTATAGCGACCTTCTGCTTCTGCCCGCCCGACAAGCTCGCGATGACGCGGTCGCGCAGGTCGGATATGCCCATGTCGGCGAGCGCTTCGCCGACGCGCGCCTCGATCCGGTCGTGGGGAACGCCGAAATTCTCGAGGCCGTACAGCATTTCATCCTCGACTATCGACGTCACGATCTGCGAGTCGATGTCCTGGCACACGCTTCCGACAATCCGCGATATGTCGGTGAGGCTCGCCGCGCACGTGTCGACGCCGCACACGGTGACCGTCCCGTAGAAATCACCCGGATAGCAATGCGGGACGATTCCGTTCATGGCATACGTGAGCGTGGACTTTCCGCTGCCGGCAGACCCCGTGATGCCCACGAACGCGCCGTCGGGAATCGTGAGGTTGACGCCCTCGACCACCGGGGCCGCGCCCTCGCGATAGCGGAACGAGAAATCCTTGATCTCAATCATGATCTTGCGCCTTCCGCGATATGAAAGTCGCTATTTCTTCAGGACCTTGCGCATGAGCGGCGTGAGGACCTGGACCAGGATGGCGTTGAACGTGGCGGTGCCGAACACCATGACGGCGTAGGTCGCGAAGATGACGGGCAGGGCAAGGCCGTTCATGAGGCCGACGATGATGGCGAACGTGTAGCCCGACACGACCGTCG
>CAMOUE010000251.1 GCA_946626265.1 uncultured Eggerthellaceae bacterium
GTCGAGGAACTTGCTATCGGCCATTCCCCCACCCCGCAGCCTCGAACACGTTCTCGTCCCATCCGTTGAGGTGATGGTCACCGTCATATTCGCCGCAAGCGGGGCACTTGAAGCTATCCGACATGGCGAAAAAGAACGCCTTTCCGCAATCGCAGCGCGTCACGACGCCGCACTCCGGCTTCTCGCTCTTCCAATCGCCGGCTACTTCTTGCGCTTCGGGGCTCGGGTCGCCAATCGCCCCATACCAGTCCTGGTACACGTCTATAGAGCCGTCCGCGTGTCCGATTACCACGCGCTTATGCAGCGGTAGGACCTCGTTCGCAAGCAGGCGCAGTTTTCTAGCGCTTGCGTCGTCCATAACGCCCTTTACCTCGAAGTAAGTACCTATTTCAGGCATGTAGAAATCCGGGCAGTACCATGTTCCGTCGTCGAACGCGAACCCGTGGCCCTCGTACTCCCAGACGATGCCGAGACGGTCAAATGCTTGTGCGTACTTAGCTTCGAGTTTGCTCCGAAACTCGATTCCGCGATACGTTGTCGGTATCGCCCTCAATATCTTCATCATATTCAACACCCAGCAATTCACATATTCTCAAGGCGCTTCGATCGGGCCGCACGAACTCGAAGCGCACGTTCCTGTTGGCTTCCATCGTCTTCATCTGCTTGGCCATCGTCTCGCCCTGCAACGGCGGCTTGGTGTTGTGCTTCAAGCAGTAGGTGGACCCGTCTCGCGGGTCGCACTCCTTGTGGTAGAAGTGCTTGCAATGCCTGCAATGACTGTTCACCCACGTGCGCACGTCCTCGATGCAGGTGGCCTCGTCGGTCTCCACGAGCACGACGAGCAGGTAGCCCGCGTCGTTCGCGCGCTTGATTTCGCGCTTGAAGCGCTCGTGGCCGCGCCCGAGGTTGGTGGACACCTCGCCGAGGTGCTGCTTGCTGTCCACGCTCACGTTGGCGCTGGGGTCGATCGTGCCGTCCTCGAAGCCGCGCATGTAGTCGCCGAAGTCGAGCTTTATCATCTCGTCGCGGGAAAGGTACGGTACGCCAAGCGCGTCCCATACCTCGTGCTTGTTGTCGTGCTTGCCGGCATGTTGCCTGTCGTCCTCGACGATCACAACCCGCCGTCCCATGGCGCTACACCGCGTAGCTCGCGCCGCCCGGCTGCATCATCGAGGAGGCGGGCCCCGACGCCTTCGCGCGGTTGTCCTCCACCTTCGGCTCGGGGTGCTCGCCCGTGCGCGCCTGCTCGGGGGTTATCCATGCCTGCACGTCGAGCGTCCAGCGGTCGTAGCCGTTGTCGTTGAGCGACACCGAGCCGCCGATGACGGCGTAGAAGCGCTTGCCCAGGAACATGCCCCAACGCTGCGGGTCGCGCGCCTCCTCGTCGGGGATGCCCATGAACGCGGCCAGCGCGTCGAAGGCGTCGTTGTCGGCGTTGAGCGCCTCCATCTTGCCCTTGAAGTAGTCGAGGTTCTTCCAGGACAGGATGTCGGAGTGCATGAAGTCCTTATCGGGGTCGGGCCTCCCGTCCCAGTCGGTGAAGTACGCCTCCGTGTACTTCTTCTCGAACGGGCCGCTCGCCACGTCCCAGACGACCTTTACGCACTTGTTCGCGACGCCGTCGGTCACGCTGCCGTCCTTCTTGGACCAGCTCGTGCGGATTGCCTGGATGTACAGCTCGTACACGCCCGGCTCCATCTGGGCGAAGCCGCCACCGCCCTGCTTGGCCTCTGCCTTGCCGTATTCTGCTTTGTCGATGAATGGCATGTCCTTCTCCTAGTCTCTCGCCATCTCGTCGAGGCGGTACGCCTCCCTTATCCTGCGGTCCACCGCCGCGAGGTCGTTCGGTATGTACTCCGAGTCGAAAAGCCCCTCGGGCGATTTCGCGGGGTTGCCGCCGTTCGTGCGGAACATGTACTCGCCATCGCGCACGACCGCCTGCAACGTGCAGGTCACGTGCCCCTCGAGCACGTACTTGTCGTTGACCATTTTGCCCATGACGAGCGGCGACACGTTGCCCTGCGAGTCGGTCTCCTCGTGCAGCACGAGGTACACGATGCGGTCCACGCGGCAATCCTCGTAGAGCGCGTCCACCTGCCGCGCGAGGCGGTCGAGGATTATGTCGAACGGCTCGTACTTGTTGCTCAGCCGCTCCTCCTCGCTGATGCGGAAGCGCTGGTATATCTCGAACAGCGCGAACCCGTAGTCGTCCACCACGACCGACGCGTACTCGTCGCGGTGGTTCCCGAGCCAGCTGCGGATTATGTCCACCTTCAGCGGCTTGGGCGCGCCGGGCTGCGCCACCCTGCTCACGAGCGTCGGCACGTCGATGACGTCGTGCCTCGGCTCGAAGAACGGCAGCAGCTTGCCCGAAGTGTTGAGCACGGCCACCTTGCCGGGCTCGAAGTTCTTGACGCTGCGGGACTTGCCGCGCCCCGAGCGCCCGATCACGATAATCGGTATCGACATGTCTACGCCCCCTCTCCCAGAAGCCACCTCACCGACTCCCCGAGGCTCGCGCCCATCGCGTATGACACCTTC
>CAMOUE010000252.1 GCA_946626265.1 uncultured Eggerthellaceae bacterium
CAGTTCGGCGACTGCTGGCTGCGCCTCGAGCCGAATCCGGGCATGGGCTACGAGTTCGTCGACGAGATCAAGGGCGGCGCCATCCCCGGCGGCCTGATCCCCGCCGTCGACAAGGGCGTGCAGGACGCCATGGCCGAGGGCTTCCTGGCGGGTTACCCCATGGAAGACATCAAGTGCACCGTGTACGACGGCTCGTACCATTCCGTCGACTCGAACGAGATGGCGTTCAAGACCGCTGCGCGCATCGGTTTCCGCGCGTGCTGCGAGAAAGCCAACCCCATCATCATGGAGCCGATGGCCGACCTGCGCGTGACCGTGACCGACGAGTACGCCGGCGCCGTGATGGGCGACATCTCCACGCGCCGTGGCCGCATCGTGGGCACCGAGGCCGGCGAGGCCGGCGAGACGGTCATCATCATGCGCGCGCCGTACGCCGAGGTCGTGAACTACACGCGCGACCTGCGTTCGATGACGCGCGGCCAGGGCAGCTACGAGATCGAGCTGAACGGCTACGAGCAGGCACCTGCCGACGTGCAGAAGAAGCTCGTCGACGCGTACCAGGCGGCTCGCGCCGAGAAATAACGGCTAGCTGAAAACGCTTCGAACGAAGAGGGCGGCTCACGAGCCGCCCTCTCTGCATTGTTTGCCAGTTGATGCCCGAATGGGTTTCGCGCCACCTAGATCGCGAACGAGAGGCCGTCAGCGGCGGGCTCGACGCGGCCGTCGTACTGCTTCAGGTATTCCTCGAGTTCGGCGAGCGTGATTGGCTCGCTGTAGTGCATGCACATGTGCGTGAGGTAAACCTTGCCGGCGTCGAGCGCGAGACCCTCCTCGATGCATTCCTGCACGCTGTGGTGGTTCGCCGGGTAGCCGTTTTCCTTCCAGTAGGTCGCGTCCATGGCGAGGATGTCGACCCCGCGTACGGCCTCGGCGGTCTCGGGCGGCAACTTGCCCGTATCGCTCGCGTAGAACAGGCGCGTGTCGCCCGTGTCGATGAGGTAGCCGTAGGTGCCCTTGGCGTGCGCGACGGGCAAGGCGGTGTAGGTCACGCCGTCGATGGTGAACTGCTCGAAGGGCTGCACCTCGGCGGTTGCCAGGCAGTACATCATGTACTCGAACTCGCGGCCGATGCTTTCGAGCGTGTAAGGGCTCGCGTAAGTCGCCAGCGGCGCGCGCGTCTTCAGCTGCACCATGTATTCCAGCTCGCCGAGGCCACCCACGTGATCGTAGTGCCAATGCGTGAACACGAGGTCGTCGATGTAGCTCACGCGCTCGCGGTTGAAGTAGTGGCGAATGTCGGGCGGCGTGTCGATGAGCGTGCGCGTTTCGCCCGTGACCATGACGCCGCAATCGCCGCGCCGCGCGCGCGGGTCGCGGCGCGCTTCCTCGCAGGCCGGGCAATCGCAGAAGAAGGCCGGCACGCCGCAACCTGCGCCGGTCCCCATGAACGTGAAGGTGTGCGTCTTCATAGCGCTCTCCTCGTGCTTTCGGGCGCGGCGCCTCGTGCGCCGTTATGCCACAGGGGTATTCGTCCGAACATCATGCCACAAACTGAAGAGCGCCGCGAGCAAACCGGCAATCGGCCGGCAAGTCGGTCGCCGGAGGGGCGTCTCACCCGAACAGGGGTCCTGCCTGTTCGGGCGCTAGACGAGCGCGTTCACGACGGCGGCGAGCAAGGTGAGCACCCAGCTGGCGAACATGAGGGTTGCGAGCGTCGCTTCGGGGACTTCCGTGTATTTCATCTCCATTGTGTCCTCCAATCCTGCCGTGTTGCGTTCCACTGTACGGGATGGGCCTGAATTCTCGCTGAAAACCGGAAAGGCTTTCACGGGCGTTTACCCTGCGTTTCTTTCCCGTTGATTTAGGCGGTGAGCTGCAACGCCGCTTGTGTTTCAAGATGACTAAAAGAACCATGATTAGGGCTTCGTCGTGCAGAATCCCGAAAAGTTGGATTATGATACGCAGCGCGTAACTCATGGTGCCGGGGTAGTACGCGCCCCGGGCAATGATGAAAGGTGTCTTATGGAAAAGGAGCAGGACATCCTGACGCTGCCTCATGACCAGCTCGAGGCGTTGCAGCTCGAGGGGATCAAGAAGACAGTCGTCGCATGCTACGAGAACGTGCCGTTCTACAAGCAGCTGTTCGACGAGGCCGGCTTCGACCCGTATGCCGTCGAATCGCTTGCCGATATGGCGAACGCGCCGTTTACCACGAAACAGGACCTGCGCGATAACTACCCGTACGGCTTTTTCGCCGTTCCCCTGAAGGACGTCCGCGAGATTCACATGTCCTCGGGTACGACCGGAATCGCCACCGTGGGCGGCTACACCGAGCACGACCTGGAGATTTGGGGCGATTGCTTCGCACGTGGCGTGAAGTACGCCAACGGCGGCGAAGATGACGTCATGCACGTGTGCTATGGCTACGGCCTGTTCACGGGCGGCATGGGCGCGCATTACGGCGGTATCTCGGCCGGTTGCACTACCATCCCCATGAGCGCCGGCAACACCGAGCGCCAGATTCGCGTGCTGCGCGAGA
>CAMOUE010000253.1 GCA_946626265.1 uncultured Eggerthellaceae bacterium
CGACCGTCGCCTGCGCGATGGAGCTCTTCGAGATGGGCGCCATCCCCGAGTCCGATATCGGCTTCCCGCTGCGTTTCGGCGACGCCGAGGCCATGGTCAAGATCACGCAGATGTGCGCCGACGGCGAGGGCTTCGGCAACATCGTGGGCCTGGGCAGCTACCGCCTGGCCGAGAAGTACGGCCATCCGGAGCTTTCGATGTCCACCAAGAAGCAGGAGATGCCGGCCTACGACGGCCGCGCCATCCAGGGCATCGGCCTCGAGTACGCGACCTCGAACCGCGGCGGCTGCCACGTGCGCGGCTACATGATCTCCCCCGAGGTCATGGGCATCCCGGTCAAGATGGACCCGCTGTCCACCGAGGGCAAGGGCGCGATGCTCAAGACGTTCCAGGACCTGACGGCGCTGTGCGACTCGACGGGCATCTGCCTGTTCACGACGTTCGGCATCGGCCTGCCCGAAATCGCCGGCCAGTACCGCGAGGCCGTGGGCTCCACCGAAACCGACGAGGAGATCCTGCTGAAGGGCGAGCGCATCTGGAACCTCGAGAAGCGCTTCAACCTGGAAGCCGGCGTCGAGAAGGACACGCTGCCGCCGCGCCTGCTGCGCGAAGCGTTGCCGTCCGGCCCCGCCAAGGGCAAGGTCAACGAGCTGCAGACGATGCTCGCCGACTACTATGCGGCCCGCAACTGGACCGCCGACGGCATCCCCACGCAGGAGAAACTCGACGAGCTGAGCATTACGTACTAGAAAATGTGTAAAAAGGGTCTGACCCTTTTTACACATTTCGCCCGGCCGCGCGTAAACGGCCGCGGCCGGGCGATACACAAGTTCAAGGAGATGCGCCATGCTCGTGAAATTCTTCGCCACATACCGTCAGATCGCTGGCTGCAAATCGTGCGACGTTCCCGCGCCCGGGGACGTTCTCGCGCTTATGGAGCTGCTTTCCGAGCGCTGGCCCCAATTCCGCGAACTCGTGCTGAACGAGGACGGCACCGACAAGGGCGACGACGTCATCATCATGGTCAACGGGCGCCACATCGACCACCTCGACGGCGTTGCCACCAAGCTGACCGAAGACGATTACGTCGCCGTCACCCCGTTGGTCGCCGGTGGGTAGTGACAATTTGGGGAGACTCCCCAAATTGTCATTCATGTTTTGAAACGAGGTACGTATGACCGAAATCGATCAAGCCTCGAAGATCAGGGAAATCATCGAGGCGTATCCTGCAGACCAGCGGTTCGCGCTGGCCGCGATGCAGGACATGCAACATGCATTCAACTACATCCCCGAAGAAGGGCTTGCCGCCTTGGCGAAATACCTCGGATGTCCCGAAGCGCAGCTGTACTCGATGGCGACGTTCTACAAGGCGCTGTCGCTGACGCCTAAGGGCGACCATATCGTCAAGATCTGCAACGGCACGGCCTGCCACCTGCGCGGCGCCATGAACCTGGCCACGGAGCTCAAGCGCAACCTGGGAATCGACCCCGGCGAGACGACCGAAGACGGCACGTTCTCGGTGGAGCTCGTGAACTGCTTGGGCTCGTGCGCGCTGGCGCCCGTCATGGTCGTCGACGGCACCTACCACAACAAGCTGCGCGTCGAGCAAATCCCCGGCATCATCGACAGCTACGCCGCGCAAGGCGCGAAGGAGGTGGCCGCGAATGCTTAACGGAACCGAGAGCATCCTCGTCTGCTGCGGCACCGGTTGCATCGCCAACGGCGCGCTCGGCGTCGCCGACGCGATCGAGGCGGAACTTGCCGCACGCGGGCTTTCCGACGACGTTAAGGTGAAGGTAACGCGCACGGGCTGCTCGGGCGAATGCGAGCAAGGCCCCATCGTGCGCTTCATGCCGCGCGACCTCATGTACTACCGCGTGAAGGACCGCGACGCGAAAGCCATCGTCGACTCGCTCGAAGGCGAGCCCGTCCAGAAGCTGCTGTTCAAGAAGGACGGCCAGACCTACGAGCACATGGACGACAACCCGTTCTACGCGCTCCAGCACAAGGTCGTGCTGAAAGACGTCGGCATCATCGACCCGCTCGACATCAACGAGTACATCGCCCGCGGCGGCTACGAGGGCCTGAAGAAGGCGCTCGAGATGACGCCCGACGAGATCATCGCCGAAGTGGAAAAATCCGGCCTGCGCGGCAAGGGCGGCGCGGGCTTCCCCACCGGGCGCAAATGGCGCACGGCTGCCGGCTACGACGTCTTCCCGAAATACATCGTCTGCAACGGCGACGAGGGCGACCCCGGCGCGTTCATGGACGGCTCCACGATGGAAGGCTCGCCCCATGCCGTCATCGAGGGCATGATCATCGGCGCGCTGGCCATCGGGGCCGAAGAGGGCGTGCTCTACATCCGCGACGAGTACGCGCTCGCCCGCGACCATATCCAGCACGCGATCGATGCTGCTTACGCGGCCGGAATCCTGGGCGAATCGATTATGGGAACCGAGCACAAGCTCGACCTCTCGATCGTCCGCGGCGGCGGCGCGTTCGTCTGCGGCGAGT